>JADZEM010000125.1 GCA_020850535.1 Chloroflexota bacterium | reverse complement strand
CGGTCAGCGTGGTGTCCTTCGCACGTTCACCATCGCTTACCGGCGGGGCCCTCCGGCCGGCTCATTCAATCGCGAGGCGGGGACTTTTCGTGGCCACCACTGGGGACTTTAACTTGGCCACGGACACTTCCGGTGCATGAGACAGTTCAGAGAGCCCGCAAGAGACCGGCTACCTCGCCGGTCACGCCTGATTTCCTGTCATGTAACCCTGGCGTACCTCCCATGTAACCGAGAAGTACCTGGTGATTGCTAGGTTGACGGCATGGATGGTGGCCAGCCGCGGCGAGCGGGGGATCTCGACGAGACGAGCACGACGCACACCGTCGCGCCGGCCGTCTTGCGGGCCACCGCCGCCACGGCCGAAAAGCGCTGCCTGAGTCATGGCACAGCGCCGCGTGCAATCAGCGTCGCGCGGCGACCTGTCTGGCGTGACGCGGAGCGGGCCGCAGCCGGGCTCACCCAGGCCGAGCGCGACACCCTGACGACCCTGATCCGCGTGCCATTCGCCACCGTCACGCTGCTCGAGCAGCTGGGCGGACTTTGTGGTGGAGCAGCCGTCTACCGTCGGCTCGCTCGGCTGCGTGCTGCCGGGCTGGTCGGCGAGGTTCGTCCGTTGATCCAGCCGCGATACAGCCCGGCCCTCCTCTACATCACCGACCTCGGGTTGGCCACCGTCGCGGTCGGCGACCGGCGCGATCCGGTCGAGATTGCCCGGCGATTTCGGGCCCGTGGATCCGACCTACTGGGTCGGTTACCGGGCCTGCCGACGCTCCTGGCGAGCTATCACCTGCTCGGCGCGCTCGCGAGGGCCGGACCTGGATGGCCACGCCTGCTCAGCTGGGAGCAACCGTGCCGTCGCTGCTTTCAACGCCCCACCGCGAAGGCACCGTCCAGGCTGGAGCTGCCGGCGCACGCCTCGCTTGCGTGGGATGACCAGGGTGCAAGCTACCTGCTCATCCCCGATCTCGGCACGTCCCACCTGCGGATCTATCGGCCGATGCTGCATCAGCTCCATGCGCTTCGACGGGCCGTCGGCGACGCCTCGCGGCTCGTCATCGCCACCGACAGCCGGCGGGCAGGAGCCTGGGAGGCGCTTCTCGAGGACATCGCCAGGAGCCGGCGAGATGCGCCGCTCAGAGCCTGGATCGCGCGGTGGACGACGCTCGACCCCGACCTGGAGAAGCTGTTCGACGTCGAGAAGCTCAAGCCTGCCTCATCCGTCGACTCTGCGGAGCTGCCCCAGACGCCTCGCCTGGTGGTCCGCAGCCCCGACGCCGCAATCCCACGGCCGGTCGGGGACCTGGCCACGAACGTGGCCCGACCTCGAACGCTGGCGGCTCGACTCGGGCGTCTGGCGCTCGATCTCATGCCGTCTGATGCGAAGATGCTCGATGTGGTGAGTCGCCATCCGTTCCTGCCACTCCACGGCGTCGCAACCACGCTCGGCTGGTCGACGAGCCGCACGCGTCAGCGGCGTGATGACCTGATTCGTCGGGGACTGGCGCGCCTGCTCCCCGCCAACACCAGTCGTGGCGTGACCCTCGAACTGGCGGAGCTGACGGTTGATGGCCTGCGGCTCGCAGCATCCCGCCTCGGCTTCCCGCTCAGCGTCGCGGTCGAGGTGGAGGGGCTCGCCGGCGGCGGACCCGCCGAGCCGATCGGGGACCGCCAGAGCCTGGTCAAGAACCTGACCCACACGCTCGGGGCGAACGCCGTCTTCACCCATCTGCAGAGCTCTGCCGCTCGCGGCATCACACAGGGTGGCGACGACCTTGTCCTGTGGGACGGCCCGGGCGCCTGCGGTCGCGGACGCGTACGCCCCGATGGGCACGGAGTCTATCGACGCGGAGGCCAGCTGTGTCACTTCTTCCTGGAGTACGACCGCGGCACGTCCGGCGGTCGTCGCCTCGTGCGGAAGCTCAACGCCTACTACGAGTACCTGGAGACCGGGCGCTTCAGACGCGACTATCCGTACTTCCCGATCGTGCTGGTCGTCACGACGAGTAACGCCGCCGAGCGGCGCTTCGCCAGGGCAGCGCGAGCGGCCTCGGTCGGACGGTACACGCGGTTACCGCTGCTCCTCACGGCGACCTGGCGCATCTTCGACGATCCCAACAACCCTGACGGTCTGCTCGGCCCGATCTGGCGCGAGCCCGACGCGCCGTTCGACCGGCGGCGCCGTTGGATCGAGAACACCCCCGCACAGACGGGCGGCGAGCGTCGGTCCGAGGTCGATCGTTGAAGTCGTCCACCGCCAGACGGTCAGGACCGCTCGCGAACTCATGCTGGCTCACCAGGAGTGGCGGATCGCTCCGCAATCCAGTCATGTCCGCAGGAATTGGCCCCTCGGTCGCCTGATGCATCGGCCGGTAGCCGGGAAGTAGCTCGCAAGTAACTCTGGTGAAATCGTCCATCGGTACCGTGAGACACAGGACGTAACGCTCAGGCCAGTACGGCACGCCGGTCGGCAGACATTCCAGGCGGCCGTCGCCACCGTGCGGTCGAGCGGCGCCCAAACCCCGGGAGGTTGGGATCGATGTCGTCCCGATTCACCTACTCCAACGGCGCCGACCACGATCTCGACCTGCTCCACGACAGTGTCGCACCAGGTCCAGTCGAGCGGTCAGGCAACCGGCACACCGCTCACGGACAGGAAGGCCGCGTCACCAATGAACGGCGGTCCGTCTCGACGGCCGCCGCTCGCTCACCGGCGACTGCGAGCAGCGAAGGGAGGCGTTCGACACCTCCGGCGGAATGTGGTGAAATGAGGGCGGACCGGGCGGTCCAGACTCGAAAGCAGGAGGAGATGCGCCATCCGCCAACCGTCTGGGTTGAACACGAGTACGCTGAGGAGTCGCTCGATCGGCTGCGCCGCGACTACGTGGACTACCTGCGAGGCCGGGCTCAGCCGACCTCACCCGACACCGTGATCAAGTACAACGCCTCGCTACTCGCCTTCATCCGCTTTCTCGACCGGCAGGGCGAGGAGCAGGTGCTGGGTTCGGTCACGCCGGGCCTGGTCAACGCCTGGGTGAACGAGCAGCGAACCATCGGCCGGTCCGAGGACGGCATCGCCAGCCGCCTCGGGTCGCTCAAGGTCTTCAGCTCCAAGTACATCTACAAGCACCTGGAGCTGACAACCCGTGATCTCCTCATGAAAGTGCCACGCATCACCCCGCCGGAGAAGCCGGCCGAGATCTTGACCGAGCGGGAGATCGAGCAGGTGCTCGCCAGCTACGATCGGCCGACATATGAGGACATCCGCGATCGGGCGCTGGTCGGGACGTACATCGCCACGGGCCTGCGCTTCCGCGAGGTGTTGGAGCTGCCCTTCGACGGCCTCGATCGCGTCAGCGGCGAGCTGCGGTTCATCCGTGGCAAGGGGAACAAGGAGCGTATGGCGCGCCTGTCCCCGGCGGCTCTCAAGTACGTGAAGGAGTATCTGCGGCTGCGGCCCGGCATCGGCCTGTCCGACCAGTTCTGGCTCCAGGCCGACGGCAGGCCGCTCCACTACTGGGGCGGCCAGTCGATCATGCGGCGGCTGCGGGCGCGGAGTGGGATCGCTCGCCTGCACTGGCATCTCTTCCGCCACGGGTTCGCCCAGACGGCTCTTGTCAAGGGCGCGCCAGCGGCGCTGGTGCAGGAGATGCTCGGGCACTCGACGAACGTCATGACCCGCCGCTACCTCGGGCGGGCCCGCCAGACCGAGGCGGCGCGGCAGATGCCGAATTTCTCGCCGATCTGAGGGAGAGAAAAACCTTTGCCCCACCCTCCGAAAAGTTCTTGCTTCGTCTGAGCAAAGGTACTTTTCGAAGCCAAGGGATTGAGCCAGTTCCTATCTGGTGGGTGAGGGCGCAGGGATTCGAACCCTGAACCTTGGGCTTAAAAGGCCCCTGCTCTGCCGTTGAGCTACGCCCCCTGATCCTGCCGGATTGTAGCAGGACCGTCAGGATTGCCGGACGCTGCTCGACAGAACACCCCCTCGCGCTCCACGGCAGATCGTTCCGAACATGAGTAGTGCATGAAAACGTGACCGGAATGTCAGTATTCCTGTGGAGCGCACCGACACGGATGGCATACTGAGAGCCGAGGGGCAAGCGCCATCGCCAGGGGCTGAGCGGGCGCTCGACGCCCTGTGGCGCACGCCCTCGATACTACGGCCGTCCGTCACACTCAGCCGAGTCTGACCCGCGCAGGCGGCCAGAAGGCGATCATCAAGCCACCATGAACCGAGACTCCGACGAGTACCCGAGCGGCGCACGTCGCCCGTCGCGATCCGGGCCGGGCGGAGCGCAGGGCGCGTCACGCGGCGGGTTTCAGCCGACCGACGACGAGAGGGCTGGTCACACCTCACAGCAAGGGTGGTCAGGACGGCCCGGCCAGCATGATGCACCGTTTGGCGGCTACCCGTTCGGCAACGAGAACCAGGGTCGCCAGCGTCGCGGACCGGGGTCCTTCTTCACCGGCGGGCCCCGCTTTCTGGGGTTGCCCGTCAACCTGATCTACACGCTCGGCGCGATGCTGATCGGCATCGTCTTCATCGGGGCAGTCTGCGGACGCCCCACGGCGACCGGGTCGGTCGCGGGGCAGGTCAAGGGCCTCAACGCCGACCGCACGCTCGTGACTCTGGCCAGCGCCACGCTGACCCTGCGCGGGAACGGCCAGACCCTGACGACCACGTCGACGGAAGTACCGGCCGACGCCGCCGGCGAGGCCGCCTACAACTATCGCTTCGAGAACGTGCCGCGCGGATCGTACTCGCTGTCGGTGACGCCGCCGGCCGGCAGCACGTTCCAGGCCGAAGAGAACATCACCTTCGACGTTCAGGGCGGGCAGCTCTTCCCGCAGAGCGTCATGCTGCTCGCCCAGGGGATGCAGAAGCCGCGCCCGCTGAACGCCAACGAGCTGAATTCTGGCGAAACGGCCGGCTACATCAACGAACGCGGCGAGCGTGTCGTCTCTCACCAGGGCAGCGGCTTCGACGCCAGCGACGCGCTGCTGATGTACCTGCTCTGGCGCAACCCGCCGATGTGGGGCTACTCGTCCCCGCCGGTCATCATCAGCAGTCCGAGCAACGCTCCATCCTCAAGTTACCGTGTCTCGGATCCGCCGTCTTCGAGCCGCAGCGGCCAGACCGTCACCCAGCAAAAGCCGACCACACCCGGCCAGGGCTCGACCCGTCCCAGTGGTTCGACCGGCGTGACCGGAGCCGGCCCGAACACCAGCAGCGGCAGCAGCTCCAGTTCGCGGCCATCGGACGCCGTCGCACCATCGCAGGGCCAGCCGTCGACAGCACCCGGCAGCAGCGGCGCGAATACCTCAACGCAGCCGCGCACCTCGACCGGCACCGGTTCGAGCAGCAGCGGCAGCCAGACTACCACCAGACCAAGCGTCCCATCCCAGGGCTCGACGCGCCCATCCTCGTCCGGCTCGTCGCCCAGCCGGTCCAGCGGCTCGAGCGGCGGCGGCAGGCGCTGATGGACAACACTACGCTCGGGCTCCACCTCACGCACCTACAGCGTTGGCGGCCGACCGCGTCCTTGGTGACGCTCGTCGGCACGCCCCGCTGGCCCACGCATCAATCTGGCGCACTCGGAGGAGGCGGATGAACGCCGGAACCCTCGTCTTCCTGGTCGTCCTCGTCGCCATCATTGGCATCGTCATCTACCTGGCGACCAGCCAGTCGGAGCTTCCAAGCCGTATCCGACGGGTGATCAAATTGAACATGAACAGCGGCAAGAACGACGAGGCCGGTGGGCGTGGACCGCGCCCCCAGGCCCGCTGGAGCATGGACCCCGACCAGACGAACGAGGCCCGCGAGATCGAGCGGGTCACCGGCGTCATCCGTTCGGGCGAGGCGTTCACCATCGCCACCAGCGATCCCTCGTTCTGGGGCGCGCGCGGCTTCGACATCGAAGGGCTCATCGTCCAGGTGGGCGAAGTCCAGACGGTCGACGTGGCCGGCAACTTCCAGTTCCGCTACTGCACCGTCGAAGGCGGCGGCTCGAGCGCCAACACCATCGTCATCGAGGGAGACTCGCCGACCGCCGCCGTCGCGTACCTCGGGCGCGCGCTGATGCCCGACGATCCGGTCGGCGACTTCCGGGCCGGGCAGATCATCGAGCAGCTGCGGCAGGAGCGGATCCGGTACAAGGAGAGCGGGGCCGGCGAGCTGCCGATCCACCTGCCGCCCTACGAGGACGGCGCCATCATCGCCGCCCGCTACGAGGGCCGCCTCGCACTGCTCGAATCGGAGCCGGGCAAGGGGTATCTGCCGGTCAGCGCCGCCAACCCGAACGGCGTCAACTACTCCGACATGACGGTGCGCCTCGACCCCAGCGGGTGGCTCGTGCGAATGGTCGAGGTCGGCGCGTACGTCTTCCTGCTCGAGATCGAGCCGATCAAGCTCAGCGACCTCACGGTTCACCACATCTGACGCCGCGCCCGAACGCTGGAGTCGGTGAGGTGCAGGGGCCGTCGGCGATGGCGACGCCGCCCGTCGCCACGCCAGCCCGCCCACGCCAAGGCTGGCGCAGGGCGCTTGCGCGGGGCGTCGTCGCGGCCGGTCCCATCGTCTACTTCGCCGGGCTGCTCGTCTGGCAGGTGCGCGCTGACTGGCCGGTCTGGCGCGAGCCGCGCATCGACCTCGAAACGGCGCTGGCCGTCGTCGCGGCGGCGTACATCGGCCTCCAGCTTGCGACCTACTGGCGCAAGCCGCCGCCGCTCGCCAGCCGCCACGATTGGCGGGCGGTGCTTGCCACGGCGCTCGCCATCGACGCGCTCGGGCTGAGCGTGGGACAGCCGGTCACCCAGCCGGATGCGCTGGCCCCGGCGCTCGGACTCAGCCTCGCCGGCACGGCGTTAGCGTTCTGGAGCGTCATCCACCTCGGACGGAGTTTCAGCCTCCTGCCGCAGGCGCGCCAGCTCGTGACGACCGGCCCCTACCGCTACGTGCGCCACCCGATCTACCTCGGCGGCGTCCTGATCACGCTTGGCGAGATCTGGCTCCGATTCTCACCCACTGTCGTGGCGCTGAACCTGCTGTTTGTCACGGCGCAGATCGTCCGGCTGCGCTACGAGGAGTCGCTGCTGTCAGCGGCGTTTCCCGAGTACGATGCGTACCGCGCGCGCACCTCGGCGCTGATCCCCGGACTGCCCTGGCCCTGACGCTGGCACGACCCCGCCGTTCCTATCATCTCGCTGACACCCTCCGACCGGCCCAACCGAGGCCTACCGTACGCACCAGGGGAGCACACATCGCATGGACGTCTGGATCAACGACCTGCTCTACACGACCGGCATGGTGCTCTTCGGAGCGGCCGTCTCGCTGATACTCTCGGTTGTGTCGTCGATGCTGATCCTGAAAGAGAGCTGGCCGAGCATCCGGCGGCAAGTCGTCGAGCAGGACAGCGCCAGCTACGGCGTGCTGACCGGAGCGTTGTTCGCGGCTGTGTGCGCGCTGGTCGGCGTGGCGAATCGGCAGAGCATCACGCCCGTGTGGGATCCGACGCTGGCCGAGCGCGTCACGTTCATGTTGGCCTGGGTCATCTACGGGCAGATCGTCTCGTTCGTGCTGCTGTACGCCGTCAACTGGCTGCTGTTCGGCCTGACGCCCGCCCGCCTGCTCGAAGAGCTGCGGCGCGACCACAACACCAGCGTCGCCGCCGTCTCCGGCCTGACCTACCTGGGCGTGTCGCTGCTGGTCGTCTTCCGGATCTTCTGAGAAGCACAACCGTACGCCCTGCGTCGGAGCCGACTGCGCTCTCGCCGCAGGCAGCTCCGTCCACAACACGCTCCTGGTGACGCACGGGAGACGTAGCGCGGGGCCCGTCTCCCGTTTCTTCATCAGAAGGACGCGCAGGGCGATTGTATGATGAACGGCACCAGCGGCCGTGTCGGGGCTTCTTGAAGACTGACGAAATAGCCGCGTATTTCGTCCGACACGCTGGAGGCCCTCACCCCGGCCTCTCTCCGATGCGGAGAGGGGAGATACACAGGCCTCAGATGGACTCCCCCTCTCCCGCGCACAGGCCCGGTGGCCTGACTGGGCTGGGGGTGATGGCCTCCAACCTGACGGACGATGACCGGGCGCGGGTGAGGGGCGCAGGCGCTACCGAGGAACCCCGAGCGCCATCCGCAGCCGGTCCAGCCCCAGCCTGATCCGGCCCTTGACGGTCCCCATCGGCAGGCTCAGCTTCGCGGCGATCTCGGTGTGGCTCAGGCCCGAGCTGTAGGCCAGCTCGATCACCACGCGCTGCTCGGGCGGCAGCCGGTGCAACGCTTCCGCCACGCGCTCGGCATCGACGTTCAACGCGGCCTGCAGCGGCACGTCCGTCGAGTCGGGTGGATCCACGCGCTCGTCGAGTGGCTGGACCGGCCGCCGCTGCCGCGCCCGGACCACGTCGATGGCGCGGTTCCTCACCAGGGTCAGCACCCAGGTTTTCGCTGAGCCGCGCGTCGCGTCGAAAGTGTGACGCATCCGCCAGACGGCCAGGAACGCCTCCTGCACGACCTCTTCGGCCTCGGCTACATTGCCGAGCACGCGCACGGCGATGCCGAGCGCCTGGCGATGGTACTCCTCGTACACCGCCTCCAGCGTCCCGAGCTCCGTCCCTGGCTGCTCAGTTGCGGGAATGGTCGTCACCGGCGTTCCGATCCTCTGGCGATCCGGCATCCGTGCCGGCGGCGTGGCATCCTGACCCTGTCCGGTGAGTCGTGCGCGCCGTCTGCTCACACGGCTCGATCACAGCGGCACGTCCCCGATGACGAACGGTCGCACCGAGGGGACCGTCGCACCCGGCCCCGGTTCGAGCGTCACGGCCACGCGCGTGCCGCGCACCTCGCGCCCGAGCACCAGCGCCCCGTTGCCGCTGCTGCTGGACCCGACCGCCACCGGCTGCGCGTTCGGCCGAATCACCCAGGCCTGATAGACCCGCCCGTCGCTCAGGTTCTCGAAGCCGGCCAGCTGAATGACGCCCTCGCCATCTGGCCGCACCAGCACGTTCGCCTGGCCGCCAGTTGCGTGGTTCTCCAGCGCAACGGTGGCGACCGGCTGCACTGCCGCGATCTGCCGACTCAGCACCGCCGCTCCAGCCAGCAATGCCAGCAGGATGGCTGCGAGTGGCAGCAGCCACGCCAGACGCGCGGTCTCGGCGCGGCGGCCCCGAAAGGGCACGCGTGCGACCGCATCGTCGTGCGCTTCGGCGGCCAGCTCCTCAGCCGCGCGGGCCAGCAGCCGCTCCTTGAATCCGTCCGACGCCTCGACCGCGGGCGCGGTCAGGCTGAGGGCAGAGACGATCTCCAGATCGCCGTCGACGACCTCGGCGCAGCGCCCGCAGCCGTCCAGGTGCCGTTCAAAGCGCGCGAGATCGGCCCCGTCCAGCGCCCCGAACGCATACAGGCCAGCCAGACTCTCGGCGTCCGATGTGTGATCCGCCGCCGGCTGTCCGTAGATTCGCGTGTCGGTGCTGCGCTCCACGATCCCGCTCCCGCCCCACCTGATGCTACACCATCGTCGCGGACGCTCGCTTCGGACATCCGCACCGCCCCAGGGCGATTGCATGTTGATGTCGTTGTGCCGCCGCGTCGGGGCTTTCAAGCCCCGACTGCGCGCCTCGTCGCGCTTCGGGAACACCAGCGAACATGCAATCGCCCTGCGCACCGCCCCCGAGATGGCAACACGGACTCCCTGCGCTCATCACACCGCTGCCGACCCGCGCGGGCCAGGGCGAGGGAGGGAACACCCTGGGGATCTGGCATCGCGGGGCGATGAGCGCCGGAGTCCGTGCTGCCGCTCACGTCCGGGGGGTTCGGGCGCGAGCGGCCGACCTGCCTCGCTCCCCCGAGCGAGGCAGGCCTGTCAGCGCGATGTACCCCCGACGATCCGCATCAGCCTGTCACGACCACTGTACCCATCATCGAGCCGTGCCGCGAGCAGACGTAGGTGTAGGCGCCCGGCGCGTCGAAGGTGTGGGCGTACGTGCCACCCTGGGTGAACAGGCCCGAGTCAAACGAACCGTCCGACGCCGTGACGCTGTGCTGGATGGCATCCTGGTTCGTCCAGGTGACGGTCGTCCCGACCGGCACCTCCAGCTGCTTCGGCGCGAAGGCGAACTGCTTGATGTCCGCCGCCTGCCCCGGCTGCTGCATGGACGCGCCCATCGGCGCGGTCGTCATCGACTGGCCGGCCGGCATCATATGGCCGGAGTTCGCCGGCATCGGCTCGGAGGCCATGCTGTTGAACGTGTCGGGGAATTTGACTGCCGTGGCCTCAGCCAGTGGGTCGGCGATCATGCTCATGTGATGGCCGGCCATCCGAATCGCCGTGAACTGCGCCTTCGCGTCGCCGGCCGCCTGGGCGTCGATGACGTCCTTGAGCGTCAGCACATGATCCTTGACCAGCCCGGCCACAGCATCCTTCGGCAGGTTTTCGTTGGCGCTGCTCAGGAACGCCCCGAAGTCGGCCGTGTAGCCCACGAGGTCGTTGACGGCCTTCGTCTGCTTCGCGTCGTCCTTCGTGGCCTTGCCCACGGTGTAGTCGACCACCATGCCGATGTGCGAGCGCCACAGGGGCAGGAACGCGGCCTCGGCCTCCGGGCCGTACGCCGAGCCAATCGCCTTCGAGAGATCGACGGAGTTGGCGTCCAGTTGGGCCGCCGCTGCCTTGAACTGGGCCTCGCGGTTTCCGAGTGCGCCGCCGGTGGCGCTTGCCGCCAGGAACACGTGCTCGGCCAGCAGGTAGTTGAGGGTCACCCGCAGGCTCGAGGCCGGCGTGATGGCCTGACCCCCGAACTTGTCAGGGAACTTCTTCGCCGTGGCGTCCGCGACCGGGTCGGCCACCATCTGCATGTGCGCCATCGCCGTGCGCAGCGTCTCGTAGACCTTGTCCTGGTTGCCCTCGGCCTGCGCGTCGATGACGTCCTTCAGGGTCAGGACGTGATCCTTGACGAGCATCGCCACGGTGTCCTTCGGCAGGTTCTCGTTGGCGCTGCTCAGGAACGCGCCGAAATCCTGGGTGTACTGGACGAGGTCGTTGACGGCCTTCTGCTGCTTCGCCTCGTCCTTCGTGGCCTTGCCCTGGGTGTACTCGACCACCATGCCGATGTGCGCTCGCCAGAGCGGCAGGAAGGCGGCCTCAGCGTCCGGGCCATACGCCAGTCCGATGGCCTTCGAGATGTCGACCGAGTTGGCGTCGAGTGCTGCCGCGGCCGCCTCGAACTCGGCCGGGCGGTTGCCGATGGCCCCGCTGGTGGCCCGTGCCGCGAGGTACACATGCTCGGCAAACAGGTTGTTCAGGGTGACGCGCAGGCCAGCGGCCGGAGCGTCGGTCATGCCGTAGAACGCGGCAGGCGCATGGACGCCGTGTGCGCCCGACCCGGCGAAGCGGACGACGTTGGAGGTGGTCGTCGGGGCGGCCGGGTTGGCGAGCGCCCAGCCCCATGAGGCCGACGAGACGGATACGGCGAGCGCGCCAGCGGCGGCCAGCCGCAGCATGGCGCGGCGGTCGAGACTCCACGCGCGGAACAGACCGGTGACCCGAAGGCGTGGTGTGTGGTGCATCGTTGGAAACCCCCTGTCTCCTGACCTGCCGCCCAATGCGACAGGCTCGATGAGAGGGGTACGCCAGCGGATCGAGGTCGGATCACACGAATCTGAGGATTCGCCGTCCTCCTGGTCTGGACGGCTCCAGCTACGCCAGCAGCTGTCGTCGGTCGTCCGGAGCGATGACCTCGCGGCTCCTGATCGCCGCGAAAATCCGCTGGCGGAACCGCATGTCGCCGATCAGCACCGCGCCCACGCACCGCCCTTCCAGGAAGAAGAGACGCTGGTAGCTGCGACTCTGGGCGTTCAGGTGCTCGAACGATTCGAGGTTCGCCCCGCTGTCGGGCGTCAGTCCGATGACGCGGATGTACGAGTTGAACAGCGTGCTGGAGTACATCGGGATGTCTTCGTAGACGGTCCGTTGCCCCAGCATGTTCAGGGCCGCCGCCTTGCCATGCCCGATGGAGTTGCCCCAGGTCCCCAGGATGTTGTGCTGGTCGATGGTCACGTCGAAGAATTCGGCGATGTCCCCGGCCGCGTAGACGTTCGGGACGCCGGTCTCCAAATACTCGTTGGTGACGACGCCGCTGCGAATCCCGGCCGGCAGGTCATTGAACAGCTCGACGTTCAGGCGCACGCCGAGGCCTGCCCCGATCATGTCCACGCCGAACCGCTGCCCATTCGAGTCGGTGATGGCCTTCACCAGGCCGTTGTCGCGCTCGCACGATTCGATGGTCGAGTTGTAGACCATCGTGACGCCGTGATCCTTCGCGATGTCGTCCACCAGCGCGCCGCCCTCAGGATCGAGGATGCGACGCAGGAAGTGCGGCCCACGGTGCAGCCAGAAGACCTCCAGGCCGGCCTCGCGGAACCCCTCAGCCAGCTCGTAGGCGATGTAGCTGCCGCCCGTGACGGCCGCCGACTTCGAGCGACTCATCGCGTCGAGGATCGCCTCGGCGTCGTCGAAGTACTGGAAGTTGAAGACGTTTTTTGCGCCCTCAGCGCCGGGCGCCCGCAGGTGGTTCGGCCGCCCACCGGTCGCCACCAGGAGCGCATCGTACGGGAGCTCCTTGCCATCCGTGAGGAGGACCGTCTGCTCGTCGGCGTTGACCTTGGCGACGCGAGTCTCAAGGCGCAGGTCGATCCCGCGCTGCACGTGCTGCTCGACGGTCCGCAGAAAGACCTTTTGCCGGGTGGCTTTTCCCTTGATGTAGGGTGGCAGCGCCACGCGGTTGTACAGCGGCCACCGCTCATCGCCGAGCAGGATGATCTCGCAGTCTGCGTCGTTCTTGCGTAGGGTCTCGGCGCAGGTCGTGCCCGCCACGCCGTTGCCGACGATGACGAACCGCTTCGGTCTCTCCGCCACTTGCCCCCTCCGGAACCGCTGAGCGGCACACATGGGACGGGACCACCGTCGCCAATTCTGGCTGCCTACGGTGGCCCCTCCGTCAGCATTATAGCGGGCCGTACACCCCGATCCGGGCCCCGCGCTAGCGCTTCAGCCCGAGCAAGTACTCCTGAAGCTCTGACGGCTCAGGCGGGATCGCCCTGCCGCCAATCGGCATAGTCCCGAGTGGTCCCTCGAGCGGGAAGCTCGCGGCGTACGGCGACTGGTACTGGATCATGATGGCGAAGCGCGGCTTGCCGGCCTCGCGGCTTCCCATATGGAAGCACCGGCAGGTGTCGAGGAACGCCATCGTGCCGGCCTCACCGGTACACTGCACGATGTGTTCCTTTCCGCCGTACCGCTCGACGACGTCGTCGGGCACGCGCCCCTTACGGTAGGTGATGGCGCCGCGGACCAGCCCCGAGCGGTCGGCCGGCAGGGCGGTGGTCGGCCCGGTGTCCTCGTCTACGTCCTCCACGAAGATGAAGATCTTCGCCATGATCACGTCTTCGGGGTCGAGGTGGTAGAACTGGGACGACGCCTCAATGGTCTGGTTGTTGGGCGAGTAGAGGATGTTGATCCGGTAGAGCAGCGGCAGCATCCCCATGTAGTTGGAGATGACCCGCAGCACTTCGGGATGCATCGCCAGCCGGTTGATCGCGGACTCGTATGAGCGGTCCGGCCGCGCGACGCCCTCCAGGCTGTCCTTCTCACGCTTCGAGTGGGCCGTGCCCGGGGTGTAGGCGGCGAACGCCTGCCGGGCCTCGGCGATGGCCTCGTCGAGCAGCGCGAAGCCCTCCGGCCGGGCGGCCATGATCCCCTTCTCGTAGGGGATCTCCGGCAGGTGCAGCCCGCCCTGGGCCACGTCCGGATGGGCCGCTGCTACGCCGGCCAGCTCATCCTTCAGGCGGACGCGCGCATCGTAGCCGGCCCGATTCTTCGCGATGGCCGCGTTGAAGAAGGCCGTCCGTTCCTTCTCATTGCCGTCCTGGAAGATCGCTTCCGGTGTCAGCGTGCCCGGCACTCCGGCTGCGCGAGCGTACCGAAGCGCTCGCTTCTTGATCGCGGTCAGTACCGCCATGGGATCTTCCCTCCCTCTCCAGAACGGTCGCCGCGCAGACGCCAGATTGCACCGTGCACGACAGGCTCGGATGAGACAGGCTCGGATGATAGGCGATTGCCGCGCGGCGCCGCCCGGTATATCGTTCCGTGACGGGCTGGCGCTGGCGTTCTCCGCCTGCTCGGGCCGCCAGCCACTCGCCAAGGAGCAGCCATGACAGCCGCACAGCCTGATGCTCGGCCCCTGGTCACCTACTTCGGCAGCAGCAGCCGGGGCCGGGGCATCTTCATCGCCACCCTCGACACCGAGACTGGCGTCCTGACCGACATCGGTGGCAACGACATCCCGGGTCGCGGGTGGCTCGCGCTCAGCCCTGACGAGCGGTTCCTGTACGCCGCCGTCGACGGCGACGCTATCGCGGCGTTCGCCGTTGATGCTGCCTCAGGGCAACTGACGCCACTGAACAGCTCGCCGACGGGCACCAGCAGCGTGTCGCACATCAGCGTCGATCCGAGCGGGAAGTACGTCGTCGGGGCCAGCTACTCGGGCGGTGCGGTCTGTGTCGTCTCGATCGACGAGGACGGCAGCCTGGGTGCGCCGACCGACGTCCGCAAGCACGAGGGCGAGGTGCCCGGTCCCCATCCAGACCAGACCCAGGCGAAGGCGCACCAGTGCCCGTTCGACCTGTCCGGCAAGTGGGTCGTGGTGAACGATCTCGGCCTCGACCGCACCTACGTCTACAGCCTGGATACCGCGAACGGCACGCTGACGCCGAACGATCCACCGTACATCCAGTTCGCACGGGGGCGGGGTCCGCGCCACATCGCCTTCCACCCGAGCAACCGGTTCGCCTACGTCATCAACGAGCTGAGCGCCGAGATGACGGCCCTCGCCTGGGACGCCGAGCGCGGCGTGTTCGAGGAGCTGCACACCGAGTCGACCCTGCCGCCCGGCTGGACCGGCCGGAAGTGGACGGCCCAGGTGATCGTTCATCCGAGCGGGAAGTGGGTCTACGGGTCGAATCGCGGCTCCGGCACCATGTCAGACGATATCGTGATCTTCGCCATCGATCAGGCGACGGGCCGGATGACGCTGGCCGGCCACGCCCCGACGCTCGGGCAGGTCGCCCGCAACTTCAACATCGAGCCGGGTGGCCGGTTCCTGGTCTGCGTGCACCAGGACAGCGACAACGCGGTCGTGTTCAGCATCGACCAGGACACCGGCGCGCTGACGCCGACCGGACCGCAACTGACGTTCACCAACGCCGTCTGCACGATCTTCGCCCCGAGCGTCGGCTGACGGGGGACACGCGTACTCGTCATCCGGACCGTAGCGAGCCTGCGTCACTCTCCCACTCGTCATCCCGACCGCGGCGAGGCACGAGCGGAGCGGAGGGATCTTCCTCACACGCCCCCGAGGATCCCTCCACGCCATCTGGAGCGTCCGCACGCCGACTGTCGAGGCGACTCCCGACGCTTCCAGGGCGATTGCACGTTGCGCGGGTCGTGCAGCGTCGTCGGGGCTTAGCGGAGGGGGTCGGGGGGTGAGGGCCGTCTTGCAGTTGGGGCAGCGGCTATCCGCCCGTCAGTCGCAGCTTCATCAGCGACTGATAGCGCGGCCCGGTCGGCTGGAGGAAGCTGCGCAAGAGACTGACGGCGTTCACCCGAAGCGGCGGCGCGTCCGAGAGGTCCATCGGGGCAATCGGCAGCGGGCCTGACCGCCGCTTCGGCCTCGCCAGCGTGATGTGCGGCGTCAGCAGCTTGGCGTCAAAGCGGACGCGCCGCCGGCGCAGGGCCTCGTCCAGGCGCTGACGGAGCCGCTGCAGGTCGCCTGATGGATCCTGGAGGGCGGCCACCAGCGCGCCGTGCTCGTGGCCGCCGAGATGCTGGATGCCAGCCATGTGAAGCTCAAAGGGGGCGGACTGGGCCACGGTCTCGCGGAGCGCCTGCCCGGCCGCTTCCTGGTCAGACTCACTCTGGTCGCCCAGGAAGACCACGGTCACGTGATACAGCTCCGGCCTGACGAACCGCGCACGGTCGCCGACCGGCTCGCGCAGCATGTCGGCGGCGCTGGTCAGGCCGGCCATCCAGACCGCGTCCAGGTCGATCCCGACGAAGAGGCGCGCAGTTCGCTCAGGCATAGCCCGAGAAGCGTAGCACGCGCTCGAGGGTAGATCGGAGTCTGTCCGTCACCGTTCGAGCAGGCGCTCGGCTGCCGTGATGGCGTTCTGCCAGCCCGAGCCGCCATCTTCTGCGCTCCAGCAAGCCGACAGCACCGCGTGCACGACGCCCCAGAGGCGCAGCCGCTCGCGGTCGTAGGCGAGCGCCTCGGCGAAGAGGTCCAGGCGGCGATGGAGCCGCGGGCCGTCCTTTGGCGGGCTGGCCTGCGGGTCGGGATTCAGCAGGAACGGTCCAACCTCGTAGCCCGGATCCCCGAGCATGCCTTTCGGGTCGATGGCCAGCCACGGCTCGCGCTCACCGGTCAGGATGTTCTCGTGGTGCAGGTCGGCGTGGAGGAGCACCTCGCACGGCGCGGACGCGAGCAGCTCGCCAGCGATGCGCTCAGCCGCCTCGAACAGGCCTGGGGCAAATGGCCCGGCGCCGCCGTACTCGGCCCGGTGCCGCGCGAACGCCCGCGTGAACCAGGACGCCAGTGGGCGCAGCCCCCTCGTGTCGGCGATCTCGCCGGCTGGTATCCAGAGCCGCTGCATCAACCCGGCCGCGATGCGCGTCGCTGCGTCGTCGTCGGTCACCACGTCTCGCAGCCGCCGGCCCGGCCGTACCCGCTCCAGCAGTGCTGCTCCGACGTCTTCGTCCGCTTCCAGCAGGCGGCAGGCCCCCCGCCCCGCGTACAGGCGCAGCGCGCGGATCTCCTGGACGTTCTCCGCGCCCCACGGCCCGACCTTGAGCACCGCCTCACCCTCGTCGAACGCCACCCCCTCTCCGCGTCGGAGATGATGTCGGCGACGCTGATTGTTGCGCCGCGCAGCCGGCCGGGGGGCTGGGTCAGCAAAAGACCGAGGTGCGCGTGACGCTCGTTCGTCATCCCGACCCCATTCGGCACGCTCAGGGCAAGCGACACGAGGTCCAAGCTCCCCGCCGTCATCCCGACCGCGGCGAGGTACGAGCGAAGTGGAGGGATCTTCCTGGTCGTGCAAAGGAAGATCCCTCGACTCCACTCGCAGGCTTGTTCCGCTCGGGATGGCAGGTGATTCGGGGTCAACGCGGCGACTGGCGGCGGACCGCCGCCCTCGCGGATCAACGGTCGCCCGGCAGACGTAGTTGAACGACAGGTCGAACGGCTCCCCGAGCGTGAGGCCCCAGCGCTCGGCCAGCGACGCCAGCACCGTCGGCAGCGCGTCGAGCCACGCCGCGCCGCGCTCGCCCAGGCCGTTGACGACGTTCGACACGAACGGTTCGGAACGTCGAGCCTGGTCCACTGCCTGCCGCCTACTGCCGACTGCCAGCTATGACCGCAGCCTCGGGTCGAACGCGTCGCGCAGGCCGTCCGCGATCAGGAACACGCACAGCACCGTCAACAGGATCATCAGACCCGGCGGGTAGACCAGCCACGGCGCGCTGCGGAAGGTGTCCTGCGAGCCGCTCAGCATGTTGCCCCAGCTTGAGAGCGGGACCGGCACCCCGAAGCCCAGGAAGCTCAGCGCCGACTCGCCGAGGATCGCGGAGGCCACGTCGAAGCCGGCCACCACTGTCACCACCGAGATCACGTTCGGCAGGATGTGCCGCGCCAGGATCCGGGCGTCGCTGGCGCCCATCACGCGGGCCGCGTCGACATAATCTCGATTTCGCAGCGAGAGGACCGTCCCGCGCACCTGCCGCGTGGTGGCTGGCCAGTAGAACAGCCCGAAGATGATCGCCAGCCCGATCACGCCCGGCGTGAAGATCACCGACAGGATGATCAGGATGAAGAGCGACGGGATGTTGATGACCAACTGCACGAGCGCGTTGACGACGTCGTCCATCTTGCCACCGTAGTAGCCAGCCACCAGCCCCAGCGGCGTGCCGATGGCCAGCGAGACCAGCGCCACCAGGAAGCCGACCGTCAGCGAGACCCGACCGGCGTAGATCAGGCGGGTCAGGTTGTCGCGGCCAAGCTCGTCGGTGCCGAGCGGGTAACCCGGTCCGGGCGGCCTGAGCGTCGCGATGCGGCCCTCAGGCGTCCGCATGAACTGATCGGGCGTGGTCCCCAGCACGTATGTGGCGATCAGCGGCGCGCAGATGGTGATCGCCACGATGACTGTAAAGAGCGCCAGGCAGACCATGCTCAAGCGGTCCTCGCGGAACTTCCGCAACGAGCTGCTCAGGAAGCCGCAGGACGGCCTGCTGGTGAGCGGGGCGTCGGCGCGGGACGCCGTGACGCTGCCCGGCGCCGTGCGGGCCGCCGCCACGCGACCGGACTTCGGCGGCGCGCTCATGTGTAGCGCACGCGCGGATCGACCAGCCCGTAGCCGATGTCCGCCAGCAGCGTGCCGATGATCGTCAGGACCGTGCCGATCAGCAGCATACCGAGCAGCAAGGGGTAGTCACGGGTGGACGCTGCCTCGATGAACAACCGCCCCATGCCCGGCCAGTTGAAGATCGTCTCGGTGATGACCGATCCAGAAATCAAGGCCGGCAGCAGCGATCCAAGCAATGTCACCACGGGGATCAGCGCGTTTCGCATGATGTGCCAGCGCTGAACATCAGGTTCGGGGAGTCCCTTGGCGCGCGCCGTCCGCACGTAGTCTTGCCCGAGGACTTCGAGAACTTCCGAGCGCACGAAGCGCGTAAACGTGATCAGGCCGCCGAGCCCCAGGAGGATTGCCGGCATCGTCACATGTTTCAGCCAGCTACCGAGCGTTCCATCTCCCTGGCCGTTCGGAAACCAGTTGATCGCGCCACTCATGAAGACGATCAGGCTGAGCGCCAGCCACCATGTGGGCACCGAGGTGCCCACCACGGTCATCACTCGCACGACGGTGTCGGGAAGCCGGCCGCGCTTGCTGGCCGCGTACACGCCGAGCGGCACTCCCAGCAGACCGAAGGCGTAGCTGAGGGCACTGAGCTGAAACGTGGGCCAGGCCCGCTCCGCGATGATCGTAATCACGGGCACCTGATAGGCATACGAGCGGCCGAAGTCAAGCTCGACGACGCTCCGCAGCCACTTCAGATACTGGATTGGGAGCGGATCGTTGAGGCCGAACCGCTCCCGCATCCGTTGAATCGTCTCTGGCGAGAGGCGAGGATTCTGCATGAGCGCCGCGTCAGGACCGCCCGGCGTCAGGCGAATCAGGAAGAACGACAGCGTCATGACGGCGAACACCAGGATGACCGACTGGACCAGCCGCCGCGCCACGAACCTGCCCACCGCCGCCCTCCGCTACTGCGCGTACGCCCAGCGCGTCAGCCCGTCGTTGACGTCCAGGCTGTCGAACTTCGTCGGCTGGACGCCCAGCACCTTCTTGGTCATCGGGCTGAACGACGTGGCCGAGTAGAGATACATCGACGGCAGCTCGTCCACGACCAGCTTCTGGAGATCGAAGTACATCTGCTTGCGCTTCGCATCGTCAAGCTCGACCGACGCCGCCTTGACCAGCTGATCGACCTTCTCACTCGCGAAGCTGGTCACGTTCTGCTGGCCCGTGCTCAGGATCTGGCCCTTGGACGAGAGGTCGGGGTCGATGCTCCCGCCGCCCCACGACCCGAGCGACACGTCGAAGTTCTTCTTCTTGGCCTCTTCGAAGTAGGCGTTAGCGTCCAACCCCTTCACCTCGACCTCGATGCCGAGCTGCTTCCACTGCTGCTGAAGGTAGGCCGCGATCTTCCCGCGCGGCGTGCTGCTGACGGGATAGAGCACGCCGAGTCGGACCGGTTGTCCGTTCGGGCCGGCCAGCGCGCTGCCGTTCAGCTTGAAGCCAGCCTCCTGGAGCAGCGACTTCGACTTGCTCAGGTCGAACTCGTACTTCTCGACGTTCGGGTTGTACCACTTGGTGTTCGCCGGGTTGAGGAAGCTGTACTGCGGCTGACCCAGGCCGTTCTCGGCCACCTGGATCAGGTCTTCGCGGCTGATGGTACGCGCCAGGGCCTCGCGGACCTTCTTGTCCTTGAGCAATTCGTGCTTGAGGTTGAACTCGAGCACGCGGTACAGGCCGTTGGCCGGGCTCCACTCGTACATGTTGAGCTGGGGGTTCTGCTTGGCCTCGGTGTACTGGGACGGCGGAATGGCCGGCGCCCATTGGGCCTGATTGCTCTTGAGCAGCTCGTAGGCGACCGTCGGCTGCTGGCCCGGCTTGATCACGATCTTCTCGAAGTTGGCCTGCCCCTTGAACCAGCTCGGGTTGCGCTCGAAGGTTGCGCCCTCGGCCGTGTTCAGCTCCTTGAGCAGGTACGCCCCCGAGACGACCGTCGGCTTGAGGATCTCGGGGTTGGCGACGCCGTCCGTCCAGGACTTGCCCTGCCAGACGTGCTTCGGCACTGGCGAGACGCCCGTCGCCACGCCGATAGCCACGTCCTTCGCCAACAGCTCCTTGAGCGTCACGACCAGCGTGCCCGGCCCGGGCGACGTGAACGACTCGATGCGCTCCAGGTCTTCCAGGCCGACGAAATCGTTCTCTTCCTTGACGGCCTCCTGATAGGCGAACAGGTAATCGTCAACGATGATCGGCTTGCCGTCGCTCCACTTGAGATCGTCGCGCAGCTTGAAGGTGAACGTCTTGCCGTCTGGCGAGACGCTCCACTCCTTCACCGAGTAGGGTACGTACTCCAGCGAGTTGGCGTCCTGGTCGAGCAGGCCGCCGCCGTAGATCAGCTTGGCGACCTCCACCCAGCCGCTGCTGTAGTCGGCGCTGTTCGGGTACGGGTGGACGGTGCGCGGCAGCGGCCCGATGCTGGCGATCACGAACGTGCCGCCGGCAACCGTTCCGGCTGGCCGGGCGGCGCCGCCGCTGGCGGCCGGCCCGGTCCCTGGTGACGCAGCCGCCCCAGGCGAGGCACCCGCCGCGACCGGCGACGCGGCGGCAGGCGCGGCAGCGGCCGGCTTCTGCTCGGCGGGCTTGGCGGGGGCCGCTGGCTCGGCAGGCTTGGCGGGCGCAGCGGGTTGAGATGACGAGCAGGCGGCCAGCCCGAGCGACGCGCCGGCCAGCACCATCAGGAGACGACGTCGGCCAATCGTGGAGCGCATTCCGTCCTCCACCAGAGTTTCAAGACCAGGACCATTGCAGCGGGCGTGCCCAGGAAGACACGCCCCTGCTCTCGGTGGGGAAAGCGTAGCACAGGCCCGACCGCGCTCCGCTCAATTCGATGGAATCGAGCCGCTGACGTACCTTCCCTGGAGGCGCGGGTGTGCTAGGATCGTCCTGCCCGCCGCTCAGGGGAGGGCGTCGCCCATGGGCAGCTCGGTGTCTTCGTCGGTGAACGGCTCGGGGCGAACAGGCTGGCCTTGGTACACGGCAAGCAGGAAATCGTCTCGGGAGATATCGGCAGTCTGCACCAGCTCGTCGTCGATCTCGCTTCGCAGCTCCAGGATGTCGGACTCGGAGAGGTCTCGCTCGACGATCAGGACGCCGTAGGTCGGGCCGCTGGTGTAGTGCAGATCGACCCGCCCGACGACCTCCTCATCCTCGCCGTCGACGATCAGGTACGCTTCGGAGTTCGCTGTGCGACAGACTCGTTCGAAACGGGGTGATTCCACGAGCTCCTGCTCCCATCCCAGGCCCGCGACCCGGGCACGCCGGTTCGCGAGCGCATAGCTTGGCGCAACCAACCCTCGCCGCGCTGCTTACGCCCGATGATACCAGCGTCCGCACCAGGAGGCTGGCGGCTGGGCTTGGCGTCCTGTCCGGCCTGCTGGCGTTGTCGGTGGTGGCGGACTGGCTGGCGTTGCTGCTCCTGGCAGTGGGCTGCGTCATATTCACCGCCTATGCGCTGTTCGCCCAGGAACGGCTGCTGCTGCTGCGCTTCGTCGTCGTCAACGGCGCGGCGATGCTGCTGCTTGGCTGGGCCGTCTCCGAATCGTCCCTGCTGACGATCCAGCGGACGCCGGAGCAACTTGAGGTGACGCTGAACGGCGTGCGCCTCGCCGCCACGACGGCCGGCATCGACAGTCCGCTCAACCGGCTGACGGTCGAGGTCGGCGCAGTCGAGGAACGGCCGGTCGCCGCACCGTGGATCGCCGACAGCGTCCCCCTGCTGGCCGGCTTCAACGAGTGGCTCGTCGGCGGCATGCGCGGCGGCCTGTCGTCGCTGCGGGTGGTGGACGCCAACGATTCGGACCTGGTGCCGTCCGTTGAGGGCCTGTGGCACTCCGACCGTGCGGCGGGGCCGCCCCGCCTGAGCGGCAGCGCTGATGCCTGGACCGTTGGCCGCGCCGCCGATGCGACGGTCACGGTCAACAGCCCGGAGATCTTCACCAACCGGTACGCCGTTCTGGCGGATATCGCGCGGCCATCGGCGCAGGTCAAGGTGACCTTGCACGGCGAGGATCCGGGCACGGTGGTCGAGGTCGTGGCCGCGCCGGATCGCCGGTACTTCGCCGTCCAGGTCCGCCCGCCAGACCGACCGGCCGACATCCTGGTCGGCGGCCCGTTCGTGTTCCGCCGCTCGGTTGTTGGCTGGACGCAGACGCTCCTCCGCGAGATCGGACGCGTCTGGCTGGTGGCGCTGACGTTGGTCGCGGCCTCACGGCTGCTGGCCCTGCCGACCCGCGTGACGGCGGCCCGCTTCCCGAAACCGGTTGGCGTGGTGGTCACGCTGGTGGCGGCCGTACTGATCGGGACCGTCACCACCTTCCTCACGTCGGTGGTGGCGCTCGGCCTGCTCGACGGCGTTCCGCACACCGTCGAGTCTATCGCCTACCTCTTCCAGGCCCAGGTGATCGCCGGCGGCGGCCTCTGGGCGCAAGCGCCGATCCTCCCCGAATTCTTCGAGCAGGCGTACGTGGCGGCGACGGCGGACGGCCGCTGGTTCGGCGTGCTGCCGCCGGGCCAGTCGATGCTGCTGGCGTACGGCATGCAGTACGGCGCACCCTGGCTGGTATCGCCGCTGATGTCCGGGTTGGCGCTCGGGCTGATCGTGGTGCTGGGCCGGGCCACCTACGGGACGGTCGCCGGCCTGCTGGCAGGCGTGCTGCTGCTCTTCTCGCCGTTCCTGCTGATGCTCTCGGGCGACATGCTGGCCCACCCCGCCGCGCTGCTGCTGACGGTCGTGCTGACGCTCGGCGTCGCGACGGCCCTCTACGGCGCGGAGCGTGGGCTGCTGGGCTCGCTCGGGTGGATGCTGGCGGGGCTGGCGATGGGCGGCCTCGTGCTGACCCGGCCACTGGCGGCGGGTGGCATCGGCGTCCCGATGATGCTGGTGCTGGTGCTGTCAGGTCGCGGCCAGCCGCTGCGCCCGGTCGTCGTGCGGGCGGCCATCTTCGCCTTCGCAGCTGCGCCCGGCGTGTTCTACGCGGCCTTCGTGAACGGCCAGCTCAGCGGGAGCGCCATGCTGCCGCCGCTCTCGCTCTGGTCGGAGGTGGACCGGATCGGGTTCGGTCCGAACGTGGGCACCCGGGGCGGCCACGATCTCGCCAATGCGCTCGGGAATGCCTGGGCCAACACCGCCGTGCTCTTGCGCCACCTGTACGGCTGGCCCAGCTACCTGACGCTGGCGCTGGCGGCCGTGCCGTTCGTGCTCGGCCCCGCCAACCGCTGGGACCGCCTCTTTCTGATGACGGCGCTCGGTTTGGGCGCGGCGCATCTGCTGTACTGGTCTGACGGCATCATCTACGGGCCGCGCTTCGCGTTCGAGGCGGTCGGCGCGCTGGCGCTGCTGACGGCACGCGGCGTCCTGCTGCTGGCCCGCGCCGATGGGCGCACGAGCGACGCCGCGAGCGAACCTGAGGCCGCCGGGTCGTCGCCGGTCGCGTCGCCGGCCTCGGATGAGTCGCCCGCCGCGCGGAGCGTTGCCGGTCCGGTCGGCGTTCGGGCGCAGGGTCTGAGCGGCGTCGTCTTCGCGGCCGTCCTGCTGACGCTGCTCTTCGCCATCAACGTCGTCGGCTACCTGCCCGAGATCATCCTGGCCTACCGTGACTATAACGGCGTCAGCCGGCAAAATCTGCAACTCGTCGAACAGGCCGGGCTCGAACAGGCAGTGGTTTTCGTTACTTCAGACTGGCCAAACTGGCAAGCCTACGGCTCGGTGTTTCTCGCCAACACGCCCGCGCTTGATCGTACAGTTGTCTATGCGCGTGACCTCGGCGAGATCGAGAGCTGGCGACTCCTGACGCGCTACCCCGAACATCGATGGTGGCTCCTCCGTGACGGTCAACTCACCGAGATCCGACGCTGACGCCGAGCCGGTCGGCGAGCCAGAGGCGCTCGCAGCTCCCGCTCGGGAGCACGACGACGCGCCCATCCCTGACGCTACGCCGGCGGCCACTCTGCGCGCGTCGCTGCTGGCCCGTGTGCGCCGCGGCGCGGTCACCCTGCTGGCGTTGCTGCTGATCCTGCTCTTTGCCGGCGGCCTGCGCCTCTACAACGTCAACTGGGACGACGGGCACCACCTGCACCCCGACGAGCGGTTCATGGCGATCGTCGCCAGCGCGATCCGGTTCCCTGCCAACCCGCTGGACTATTTCGACACGCGCCGCTCGACGCTCAACCCGTACAACAACAAGCAGGAGGCGTTCGCCTACGGCATGGCGCCGCTGTTCGTGGCGCGCTTCGTGGCCGACCGTCTCGACATGGCGAGCTACGACAACGTGTCGTTTGTCGGGCGGTGGCTCTCGGCGTTGTCGGACGTGGGGACCGTCCTGCTGGTCTTTCTGATCGGCCGGATGCTCTACAGCAGCGCCGTCGGGCTGGTGGCCGCCGCGCTCCTGGCGACGACCGTGACGCACATCCAACTGTCGCACTTCTTCGCCGTGGACACGTTCCTGGCGTTCGCCACGACGCTGGCGATCTACGCCGCCTACCGGGTCTGGCTGCGGGGCGGCTACCTCAACGTCATCCTGCTCGGCTTCGCCTGTGGGCTGGCGCTGTCCACCAAGCTCAGCGCGGCGCTGCTGGCTCCGGTCGTCCTGCTGGCCGTTGCGATCCCGTCGCCCGGCGAGCGGACCCGCCGCACGATCTCCGAGATGGCCGTCCTGCTGATGATCTGTGGCCTCGTCTCGTTCCTGACGTACCGCGTTGGGGAGCCGTACAGCTTCGCCGGGCCGAGCTTCTTTGGGATCTTCCCGAACCTGTTCCGATTCGAGGATCTGAACCGCTGGGTCAAGATCAGCTCGGGCGAGATCGAAGTCCCGTTCATGATCCAGTGGGCGAACACGCCGAACCCGCGTTTCGCCCTGACGAACATGGTGCTGTGGGGCTTCGGACCGGCCGCCGGGCTGACCGCCCTGGCCGGGATGGTCGTCGCGGGCCTCCAGATGGTCCGCTGGAAGCAGCACAGCATCCATCTGCTGCTGGTGGTCTGGGCGGCGATCAACCTCGGCTACTTCGGCTTCCAGTTCGCCAAGTTCATGCGCTACTTCCTGCCGGCCTACCCCGTCCTGGCGGTGCTGTCGGCGTATCTGCTGGTGCAGGCGCTGCCGAGGTTCGTTGCGAGGGTGCGTGCGCCAGCCGGCCTCCAGGCACTGGTGCGAGTCGGGCTGCCGGCGGTCGTGCTGCTGCTGACCGGCCTCTACGCGCTGGCGTTCGTCAACATCTACAACCGGCCGAACACCCGCATCGCGGCCTCCGAGTGGATCTACGCGAACATCCCGCGGGGCTCGGCCCTCGGCGTCGAGCATTGGGACGATTCGCTGCCGTTGCGCCTGCGCGGCTTCGAGCCGAAATTCACCGACGTCTCGATGAACCTGTACGACGACGACAACCCGGACAAGATCCGCAAGGTGGTGGCGAACCTCGAACAGGTCGACTACCTGATCCTTGCCAGCAACCGGCTGTACGGCTCGATCCCGCGTCTGCCGAAGCGGTACCCGGCGACCATCGAATACTACCGCGCGCTGTTCGACGGTCGCCTTGGGTTCGACCTCGTGGCGAAGTTCGACTCGCACCCGAACCTGTTCGGGGTCACGCTCGATTCGAGCGGCGCGCAGGAGGACTTCACCGTCTACGACCACCCGACGGTGCTGATCTTCAAGAAGTCGCAGCGGTTCCAGGTCGCCCAGGTGCGCGACATCTTCGCCGGCGTGTCGCTGGAGAACGTCGAGCGGACCAAGCCCGTTGAGGCGACGGCCCGCAAGGGACTGCTGCTCTCCGCCCGCGAGTGGGAGCACGTCCAGGACAGCGGGACGTGGTCGGAGATGTTCACGCTGGACGGCTCGACCACCTCCCTGGCGCTGCCGATCTGGCTGCTGGTCGTGACCATCCTCGGGCTGGTCGCCTACCCGCTGTGCTGGCTGCTGCTGCCCGGCCTCGCCGACCGGGGGTACGGCGTGGTCCGCACGTTTGGGCTGGTGCTGGTCGCCTACATCGGGTGGCTGGCGGCGAGCGTCGGACTGGGAACCTGGGGGCGGGGCCTGCTGATCGTAGCCCTGCTTCTGATGGCGTTCGGATCGCTGATCGTGCTCCGGACGCGCTGGCACGCCTTCGCCGCCGACCTGCGAACCGTCTGGCCGCGCCTGCTGACCGTCGAGCTGGCGTTCCTGGTGAGCTTCGTCGTGATCCTGCTGGTGCGGATGTCGAACCCGGACCTCTGGCACCCGAACTACGGCGGCGAGAAGCCGATGGACTTCGCCTACCTCAACGCCGTGGTGAAGACGCCCTCGTTCCCGCCCTACGATCCGTGGTTCGCTGGCGGGTTCATCAACTACTACTACTACGGCTTCGTGCTGGTGGCAGCGCTGATCCACCTGACCGGCGTGCCGCCGCACATCGCCTACAACCTCGCCGTCTCCACCATCTTCGCATTGACGGCGGGCGGCGCGTTCAGCGTGGCGCTCTCGATTGTCAGCGGTCCGGGCGGCCGGCGCGGCCTGACGCGCGGCGCGGTCGTCGCCGGCGCGCTGTCCGCCGTGACGGTGGTGCTGCTGGGCAACCTGGACGGCGCTCTCCAACTGCTCGAAGTGCTCTGGAAGGCCGGCGGCGACGGCATCCAGAGCGGCCTGCCGCTGGTCACCGGCCTGTCGCGGGCGCTGTTCGGGCTGGCAGCCATGGTGACGGGGGGCAATCGGCTCTCATTTGACTTCTGGCGCAGCACCCGGTTCATCGGGCCAGAGGAGCCGGGGCCGATCCACGAGTTCCCGTACTTCACGTTCCTGTACGGCGACCTCCACGCACACATGATCTCGATGCCGCTTCAGGTGCTGGTGGTGGCCGTGGCGCTCCAGGCCGTCCGGCTGCTGCGCCCCGAGATCCAGGCGTTCCCGGGGCTGCCGCGGGCCGACACGCGGCGCGCCGCGCTGCTCGGGATGGTCCGCCCGCTGGCGCTGGTGGCCCTGGCCGGCCTGCTGATCGGCACGCTGCGGACCACCAATACCTGGGAGCTGCCGACCTACCTGGCGATGGTCGGGCTGATGGCGTTCATCGCCGCGCGGCCTGGGAAGTGGACCTCCTGGCTCGGCGCGGCCGCGGGGGCCGGCGGGGCGTTGGCCGCCGCCTACGTCCTCTCCTCGATCCTCTTCGCGCCGTTCCTGGCCCGCTACGAGCTGTTCTATTCGGGCGTCGTCAAGACGCCGACGCCAACGCGGCCCGGGCAGTTCCTGCTGATCAACGGCGCGCTGCTCTTCGTCGTGCTGAGCTGGGTCGTCTACACGCTGGCTCGCTCGGCGCTGGTGGCGCGTGCCGTCGAGGGCCGGTTCCTGTTCCGCGCGCCGGCCCCAGGCAGTCAGTATCTCGCAACGTTCGCGCCGGCCATCACGCTGCGCGGCGAGGGGCAGGTGTCGTCGGCGGCGATGGCCGTGCTGCTGGCGATGCTGGCGCTCTGGAGCGTCGGCTACGGAACCGTCGGCCTGCTGGTGCTGTCCGGCGCGCTCGCCGGTGCGCTGGCGCTCTACCGCCGGACCTCGCGGGAGATCGCGTTTGTCTGCGGCATCCTGCTGGCCGCGCTTGGCGCGTTCGCGTTCCCGGAGATCCTGAGCGTCAAAGGCGACGTCGGTCGGATGAACACGGTCTTCAAGTTCTTCCTGCAAGCCTGGATCCTGCTCTCGATCCTGGCCGGGCCGGCGGCGGTACTGGTCTTCCGTGCCCTGTTCCAGTTGCGCCTGGCTCCAGTCAGCGCACTCGGGCTGGCCGCCGAGCGTGAGCCGCACGCCGCCGCGCCCGAGCTGATCACGCCCGAGTCCGTGCGAAGCGGTGCCCGCTACGCCTGGCTGACGGTGGCTGTGCTGCTGGCCGCGTCCTGCGCGGTGTACCCGGTCCTGGCCACCCGCACCAAGGTGCCGAACCGCTTCGAACAGCTTCCGATGTCGCTGGACGGCATGGAGTACATGTCCGCGGCCGCCTACCGCGACCGCGACAAGGATCTTGACCTGCCCTCCGACTACGACGCGATCCGCTGGATGATGGCCCACATCGAAGGCTCGCCGGTGATCGTCGAGGGTATCGCGCCGCTGTACCACTGGGGCGCGCGCTACTCGATCTACACTGGCCTGCCCGCCGTGCTCGGCTGGGACTGGCACCAGAAGCAGCAGCGTGCGGGCTACGTCGAGCGGGTCGATCAGCGACAGCGCGACGTGGGTCGCTTCTATGAGACGACCGACACCCAGGCGATGTGGAGCATCATCGACCGCTATGACATCAGCTTCATCGTCGTGGGTGGGCTGGAACGGGCATACTACCCGGCCGCTGGCCTCGCCAAGTTCGAGCGTCTGGTTGACAACGGATTTGAGGTCGTATATCGCCAGGGCAGCGTGACGATTTACCGGGTCGCTCGGCCCTGAATCGCACTCGATCGTTGCTCGACCTGTTGGACGGAAGATGACGGACCCTCGCGTCCTCGTTGGCATTCTTATCAGCATCCTCGCCACCGTGATGCTGTTCTACGTCGTCAACCCGTGGGAAGTCCTCGACGCCCTCAGCCGGGCGAACCCGCTGGCGGTCTTCGTCTGCGCGTTGACGGTGTTCGCTGCCATGTGGACGAAGTCCGTCCGCTGGCGTCACTTCTTCCCGAATCCCCAGGCGATGCGGATCAGCGGCCTCCACGAAGCCCTGTACATCGGCTACATGGTCAACACCGTGCTGCCGCTGCGGGCTGGC
Organism: Chloroflexota bacterium; assembly: GCA_020850535.1. NCBI lineage: Bacteria > Bacillati > Chloroflexota > Chloroflexota bacterium. The sequence continues at coordinate 21,823 of JADZEM010000125.1, read as the reverse complement.
GAGGTCGTGCGGGCGTTCGTGGCGGCGCAGATCGAGAAGGCGAACACCAGCACAACCCTGGCGACCGTCCTCATCGAAAAGGTCATCGACCTCGGGACGATGGGCCTGCTGCTGTTCCTGCTCGGGCTGATCTTCCCCGACCTGCCGGAGTCGGCCCGCTATGCCGCCTACCTGAGCGGCATCGGACTGCTCATCGCGATTGGCGCGATCGTCTTCGCGCTGGCTGCCCGGCCGCTGGCGACGCGCCTGGCGCTCTGGTTCGAGGCGCGCATCCCGATCCTGGCGAAGATCGGCGTCTCGGGGCTGCTGAACGCGTTCCTCGACGGTCTGGCGTTCGCGCAGAAGCCGGTCACCCTGCTCTGGGTGATCTTCTGGACCATCGTCCAGTGGTCGATCTCGGCCTCGACGGTGACGCTGTCGCTGGTGGCCGTCGGCATCACGGGGTCATCCGCCTACGAGCTGCTCCAGATGACGCTGCTGGTGCTGGTCGCCACCAACCTGAGCATGGCGATTCCCAGCGCCCCTGGCTACGTCGGCGTCTTCCACGGGGTGTTCGTGGCGACGCTCGCCCTGTTCACGATCCAGGGGCTGACGGCTGGCGCGCGCGACGAGTTGGCGACCGCCGCCGCCGTGGTCGAGCATGCCGTGGTCTTCGGGATCTTCATCATCGGCGGCGCGTACTACCTGCTGCGTGGCGAGGTCGGTCGGACCAGCGGACGCCGCCTCGGCGATCTGGTGTCGCGGGCCAAGTCGGCTGCCCCCGAGGCCCACTGAGCTGCCCGCTGTGGTCGTCCGATGATCGCAGCGCTTTTCTGGTTCGTGGTGTTCGTGGCGCTCGGCGTGGCGGCGCTGCCGCTGGCCGTGCGGGTCTTCGCCGGCCTGCCCGACCGAGGGTACGGCCTGAGCCGCACCCTCGGCATCGTCGTGGTCGGCTGGCTGGCCTACCTGACCGCGCTGCTCGGCTTCACCTCGTATGTCGGGCCGACAGTCGGGGCTATCGGCGTGGCGGTGGGCGGCGTCCTGTGGGGTGCGTGGTGGCGTGAGACGATGGCCCTGCTGCGAGCGCGGTGGCGCCTGATCGCCGCTGAAGAGGCCGCCCTCCTGGTGATCTTCGGCCTTGCCACGTTCGTGCGCGCCTACAACGCCGACATGGTCGGGCAAGAGAAGTTCATGGACTACGCGTTCCTGAACGCGCTGCTCCGCACGACCACGCTTCCCGCCGAGGACATGTGGCTCTCCGGCTACGCGATGCCCTACTACTACCTGGGGTATCTGCTGGTGGGCCTGCCCGGCAAGATCGCCGGCTCGCCCGGGCCACTCGCCTACAGCATGGCGATGATCCTGGTGTTCGCCGGCGGCTTCAGCTCGGCGCTGTGCATCGTCTATGGGCTGGTCGCCTCGGCGCGCGGCGAGACGGCGGACGGCGCCGTGTTCTCGCCAGCCGCCTACCTGTTTGGCCTGCTCGGCGGTACGCTGACGGTGGTCGTCGGGAACCTGGTCGGGGCGCTCGAATTGCTGGCGGCGCGCGGCTGGGGCAGCCCCGGTTTCTGGTCGGCGGTGGCCGTGAAGGGGCTCGTGCCGAATGTCAGCCCGACGTGGCTGCCGGTGGACGGGGGCTGGTGGTGGCGGTCGTCCCGCGTCATCGCCAACATCCAGCCTGACGGGATCACCGAGTTCCCGTACTTCTCGTTCATCCTCGGCGACCTGCACCCGCACTATTCGGCCATGCCGTTCGGCCTGTTGATCCTCGGGCTGGCCGTCAGCCGCTGGCTCGACTCGGACGATCTGCCCGATCTGCCGTACCTCGGCACGAGCGGCCTCGCACTGGCGACGCTGATCCCCGCCAGCACCTGGGACGTGCCGTCGTTCTGGGGGATGTTCGGGCTGGCGCTGGTGGCCGACGCGTGGCGGCGCAGCCCGACCCGCCAGCGGTTTCTCGGGCGGCTGCCGGCCCTCGCGCTGCCGGTCGTGCTGGCGGCACTGCTCGCGGCGCCATACTTCGTGGGCTACCAGTCGCAGTCGCTTGGCCTGGGGATCGTCGCCGAGCGGACGCCGCTGATCTCGATGCTGATCCTCTTCGGCCCGACGCTGCTGGTCACGCTGCTGTTCGGGTTCTGGCTGGCGAGCCGGCCGTTGCCGGACGGTGGTGACCGCCTGGTCAGGCTGGGGCGGATCACGGTGGCCCTCGGGATCGTGCTGGTCGGCCTGAGCCTGCTGGAGCAGCCGACGATGGCGCTGCTGCTCGGAGTGCTGCTGGTGCTGTTCGGTGCGGCATGGCCGTACCTCGTGGGTGGACTGCCGGCGTCATCGGGAAGCGGGGGAGGGCCGCCCTCGGCGATGTTCTGCGGCCTCTTGATGCTCTGGGCGCTCTGCATCCTGGTGGGCGTCGAGATCATCTTCCTGCGCGACGTCTTCGGATCGCGCATGAACACCGTCTTCAAGTTTCACTACCACGTCTGGCTGATGCTCGCGGTGGCGGCGGCGGCCGGGCTTGGGCTGGTCTGGCGCACGGCTGGCACGAGCAGGGGATGGCGGGTGGTTGTGGTGTGCGTCGTGGTGGCGGTCGTCACGCCGGGGCTGGCGTATCCGCTCGGGGCCACCTGGACCAAGTCGAACGGATTCCGCGGCGACGCCACTCTGATGGGCGACCGCTTCCTGGAGCGCGGCTCGAACGCCGACTACCGTGCAATCGAGTGGCTGCGCGAAAACGCTCAGGGCCGCCCGGTAGTGGTGGAGGCGGTCGGCGGCTCCTACACCGAGCACGCCCGGGTCTCGACGTTCAGCGGCCTGCCGACGATCATCGGCTGGGCCGGGCACGAGTCGCAGTGGCGCGGCGACAATCCGGAGTACGGTCCGCGTCAGCAGGCGGTGGACATCATCTACCGGACCGAGAACCGCGATGAGCTGCTGCGGCTGGCCCACCAGTACCGCGTACGATACGTGTTCTTCGGCGACCTCGAACGCGCAAAATATGGTGGCGAAGCGCAGGCCAGACTGGATCGCCTGCTGACGGCTGCGTACAGTCGCGGCGGCACGACGGTCTACGTGGTGGAGAGCCAGTGAGTCAGGAGACGACCCTGTCGGCGGCGGAGAGCGATGTCGTGTCGCCGCCATCGTTCGGAAGCCAGCTTGAGGATGCCGTCTTCGGGCGGCTGGCGGCCTGGGGCTGCTCGCTCGAAGAGGCGGTGGCCTGGGCAGCCGTGATCGGCCTGACCCTGGTGTCGCGCCTGCTGCTGCTGGGCTGGGCGCCGCTCAACCTCGACGAGGCACGCCGAGCGGTCGACGCCTACACGCTGCTGCACGAGGGGCGAGTCGCCTACGAGGGCGGCGCGATCCTGACCAACCTGACCTCGCTGGTGTTCGGGCTGTTCAGCGAGGGCGAGACCCAGGCTCGGCTCGTGCCGGCGCTCGCGGGCGTCGGACTGGTGCTGACGCCGCTGCTGTTGCGCTCGGTGCTCGGGCGCTGGTGGAGCCTGCTGTCGTCGGTCGCGCTGCTGCTCTCATCGCTGCTGCTCAACTCCAGCCGAACGCTGTCGCCGGCCGCTCCGACGCTGCTCTGTCTGACGGTGACCGCGATCTCCTGGTGGCGCTTCGGCATCGCCTACGAGCGCGGCTGGCTGGCGGCCGGCGTGGTGAGCGCGTTCGTCGGACTCGGGCTGGACACCTCGTTCGTGGTGGGACTGCTTGGCCTCGTGCTGGCCTACGCGATTGCTGAGGGCGACCTGTTCGGGCGGTCGGCGTGGTGGGGGCCGGTCGGCAAACACGCGCGGCTGGTGCTGGCCATCGGTATCGGCACGGGCGTCTTGCTCTCGACGCGCTACCTTATGAACCCACAGGGTATCCAGGCCGGCCTCTTCGATCCGCTGACCCGCTGGACGACGGAGATCGCGCGGGGGGCTGGCCTGACCGCGCCGCTGCTGGTCGGGATGCTGGACGGCAGCCTGCTGATTCTGGCCCTGCTCGGCCTGACCGCGTACCGCGCCCACCCGCGCACCATCCGATTCCTGGGAACCTGGCTGCTGGTCTCGCTGACGCTGGCGTCGCTGATGCGGATGCCGGAGATCCGCTACCTCGTGCAGCCCATCGTGCCGGCCGCGTTCCTGGCAGGATTTGGCCTGTGGCGGCTCTGGCGCTGGCAGATCGAGGCTGGCAACTTGCGCTCCACGCTGCTCGGCTTCGTCGGGCTGGTGCCGGTGGTGACCGCTGGTTTCCAGGTCAATGCCGGCATTCAGGCGAACGCCTCGCCCTGGAGCTCTGCCAGCGTCGTGCTGGTGGCCGGCCTGCTGCTGGCCGGCCTGTTGGCGTTCAATCTGGTGCGCGGCGCACAGGCCGGGGCAGCCTTCGCGACCTGGCTTTTCGTGCTGCTCGGGATCTGCAACACCGCCGGCATGATGCGGATGCTCGACGCACGGTCCGACGACCGGGGCCACCTGATCGAGCAGTCGATTGTGACGAGCGATATCCGCGTGGTCCGCGAGCTGGCGCTGAAGTGGTACCGAGCCGATCCGGGCGGGCAGATCCCCGTCGATCCATCCATTCGACCGCTGGTCGAGTGGTCGCTGCGGGATATCCCGACCATCCGCTACGCCGTCGGCCCGGACGAGTCCGGGCCGCGCCTGCTGGCTGAGCCACCGGCCAGCGTGCCGCCGGACACCAAGACGACCCGCTGGATCGTTGGCTACAGCGGCGACTGGCAGTCGCTGACCCTTCAGCCGGGTCGCGTCTGGAAGTGGATCGTCAACCGGGGATCGCTCGTGACGCTTCGGCCCTATGGTATAGTCGTGATCCAGCCCGCAGGCAGCTAGGCATGCGAACATTTCTGGCGTCGCACGGGGCGGTTAGACCAGCCGGTTGCGCCGACTCCTCCGCCACGTGAACGGTCGATGGTCCAGGTAGCAGAACGCCCGCTATCCGCCTCTCAACCGGCCGCCCTTCCCCGGCTTTCCTTCCAGCCGTGGGCCGGTTTCCTGCCCTACTTGATCCTGGCGATCGCGGGGCTGGCCCTTCGCTTCTACGACGTTGGCTCGCGCGCGTTTCACCACGACGAGAGCTTGCACGCCGTGTACTCGTGGTACCTGTACGTCGGACGCGGGTACATCCACGATCCGCTCATGCACGGGCCGTATCAGTTCCACTTCCCGGCCCTGCTGTACTTCCTCTTCGGCGACAGCAACGTCACCGCCCGCATGATGGCGATCATCCACGGGACCGGCATCATCATCCTGCCGTTCTTCCTGCGGCATGAGCTGGGCAAGCGCGGCGCACTGATCGCCTCGCTCCTGTTCACGGTCTCCCCGGCGTTCCTCTACTTTTCCCGCTTCATGCGCGAGGATATCTACCTCGCGTTCTTGACGCTCGGGATGGTCGTCGGCATCTTCGGGTGGATCCGGACGCAGCAGAATCGCTGGCTGTACTGGGGCAGCTTCTCGCTGATCTGCGCCTTCGCAGACAAAGAGGCGACCTACATCCACGTTTTCGTCTTCGTGACGTACTTCGTGCTGCTCTGGCTGTCAGGCCCGCTCCATTCGCTGTGGCCCCAGGTGTGGGTCGCCCTCAAAGCGATCAAGGTCCGCACCTGGATCGAGTGCCTGGGGATCTTCTTCGTCATCTACACGCTGCTCTTCACGACCTTCTTCACCAACATCGGCGATCCGACCAGCTGGTGGAGCTGCCTGCGAGATCGTCGCTTCTCGGGGTCGCCGTGCGGCGGCCTGTACTCCGGGTCCATCGGCGCGCTGGCCTACTGGATCGAGCAGCACGACGTGCAGCGCGGCGGCCAGCCGATGTACTACTACGTCCTGCTGATCGGCCTGTACGAGTTCCTGCCGTTCATCTTCGCGGTGGCGGCGGTCTGCACGGCCTGGTTCCGGCGGTCGCTGTTCGGCTGGTTCCTGGCGTACTGGTTCGCTGGCAACTTCGTGATCTACTCCTGGGCCGGCGAGAAGATGCCGTGGCTGCTGCCGCACGTCGCGATGCCGCTCGTCCTGCTGGGCGCACGCTGGCTCGGAGATTGGACGGAGCGCGTCAACTGGCGTCAGCTCTTCTCGCGGCAGTCGCTGCTGGTCGCTGGCCTCGCGCTCGGCGCGGTGTTGACGGTCATCGCGTTCCTGGCGCTCGGAGCCGCGCAGGCGCTCAGTCAGGTCCAGACGCAGGCGCTGACCCTCGAGCGGTACACGCTGGTCGGCTTTGCGGTGGCGGCCATCGTCGCCGTCACCTACCTCGGCGTCGCCCGCAAGGTGACGGTGAGCGCGCCGCTGGTCCTGGTTGCGCTGATCGTGCTGGGCGCGTTCTACATCCGTACGTCGTGGATGGTCGTGTACAAGCATGGCGACATCCCTGTAGAGATGCTGGTCTACGTCCAGTCTTCGCCAGACGTCCCCTGGGTGTTCCGCGAGATCGAGCGGATCGGCTTCCAGACGGGTCAGCGCGAGGAGCTGCGGATCCTGATGGACAACGGCTACACCGAGCAGGTCAACGGCCAGAACGTCGTGCACGAGGCCGTCTCGTGGCCCTTCGAGTGGTACCTGCGCGACTACAAGAACCGGCGCTACTACTCGAAGACGATCGGGCCGGACATCAACCTCAAGGAGTACCCGGTCATCCTGGTGATGGCCCCGAACGTCGATCCGATCAAGGATCAACTGGGTGACTACGTCGGCCAGAAGTACCGCCTGAACTGGTGGTTCCCCGAGGACTACAAGAACTGGCAGCGTGAGCCGTCGAACATCGTCACCAGCCTGATCGACCCGATCTCGCGGGCCAAGTTCCTCAAGTTCCTGCTCTACCGCGAGCCGCTGAATATCCTCGGTGCACGGGAGTTCTACCTGTACGTTCGTAAGGACGTGCAAAACCTCGGCCCGGCCTCGACGATCGCGCCGGCGAACCCGGCGGCGGCCCGCCCGGCCACCGCGCCCGCGCCGAACGTGCCGCGCAACACGGTCGCCGAGCAGCTTGATGCCGCGACGCAGTTGTTCGGCGTGAACCCGGCCGGCGAGCCGCAGCTTGTGGAGCCGAAGGGTGTGGCTGTGGGACCGGATGGGCGGGTCTACGTCAGCGAGGGACGCGGCAACCGCGTGACGGTCTTCAACCCGGACGGCTCCCTGGTCACAACCTGGGGCCGGGGCGGGGCCGGCGACGGTGAGTTCAACGAGCCGTGGGGCATCGCCGTCGCGCCGACGGGCGAGGTCTTCGTGGCTGACACCTGGAACCACCGTATCCAGAAGTTCACGCCAGACGGCCGCTTCGTGGCGGCCTGGGGCGGCCTGGTGGACACGAGCCGCGATCCGCAGGCGGCGACGGGCCGCTTCTGGGGGCCGCGCTCGCTGGCGGTTGGCCCTGACAACCTGCTCTACGTGACCGACACCGGCAACAAGCGGATTCAGGTGTTCGATCTGAATGGCTCGTTCGTGCGGACGTTCGGGGGCGCGGGCAACGAGCCGGGCAAGCTCAACGAGCCAGTCGGGCTGGCCATTGATGGCAATGCCCTGTTGGTTGCGGATGCCTGGAACGGACGCATCCAGCGCCTCGATTTCAACGGCGCGCCGATCTCGGCCTTGCCGGTGCAAGGTTGGGAAGGGCGCGGCATCGCCAACAAGCCGTACCTCGCGGCCGGGCCGAACGGCGTGGTGTACTTCACCCTGCCGGAGAAGAACGAGGTCCATCAGGCGAACGCCCAGGCCCAGGTGACTCCGCTTCAGCGGCAGCCGGATCCCGCGACTCGCCTCGGCTTCCCGACCGGCATCGCGGTCGGTCCGGATGGCTCACTCTACGTAGCCGAGAGCAGCGGCGGAACCGTGTGGATCCGCCGCGCCGGAGGGACACCCTGACCGCCGCGCGGCGTCGGATCGGGGCGTCTGAGCAGGTGCGAGCGGAACTGCGCGGGGTACGCCCATGATGCGCGGCAAGGGGCGGTACGTCGGCATCGCGGTCACCCTGATCTTCCTGGTGCTGGCGTTCCGTCAGGTGGACTTCGGGCAACTGGCGGCTGCGCTCTCGACGGCGAACTACGTTCTGGTGCTGCCCGCCCTGTTGCTCTGGTTCGTCGGGTACGTCGTGCGAACGGTGCGCTGGCGAGCGATCCTGGCGGGAGCGCCGACCGGCACGCTGGTAGCGTTGTTCGGCGTCCTGATGATCGGCTTCGCCACCAACAATCTGCTGCCGGCCCGCCTCGGCGAGTTCGCACGGGCCTACTTACTGCGCCGCCAGACCGGCCTGCGGAAGACGTTTGTCCTGGCGAGCGTCTTCCTGGAGCGGGTCTTCGACGGGCTCGCGCTGGTTGCGGTGATCCTGCTGCTCTCGATGTCCATCGATCTGCCGGGCTGGGGCCAGGAGGTCGAATGGATCGCCACTGTGCTGTTTGTAGGCGTGGCAGTCGGCGTCACCGTGCTCCTGTTTCGCCACGAATTGGTGGCGCGCATGGTGGAGCTGGTCGCGCGCCCGCTGCCGGCCCGCATCGGTACGTTCGCGGTCGGGGCGTTCGGCGCGTTCGTCAGCGGCCTCAGCTCGATGCGCCGCCCGTCGGTTGTCCTGGCCACGACGCTGCTGTCGGTTGTGGTGTGGGCGGTCGAGTGGGCCGCCTACTACGCAGTCGCCAGCGCGTTCAACCTGGGACTGTCGCCCGGACAACTGGCAGCGGCCTGCGCCTTCATGCTGGTGGTCGTCAACCTCGGCATCATGCTGCCGGCCGCCCCCGGGTACGTCGGGACGTTCCAGTTCTTCGCCGTCTCCGCGCTGGGAGTCTGGGGTGTCCCGCGTGAGCCAGCCCTGGCCGTCGCCATCGTCGCGCACCTGATCCAGTACATCCTGGTGACGGCCATCGGGCTGGTCTTCTTCGGCCGCGAACACCTGTCGCTCAGCTCGGTCGCGGCGGCTTCGCGCGAGTCGGGTGACGGTGATGCCGACAGCGATGGCGACGGCAACGCCAGCCCTGAGGTCGCCGTGACGGGGGGCCGCTCCTGAACGCCCGGTCGCTCATCGGCATCGCCTTCGGGCTGGTGCTGTTCGGGATCTTCCTGAGTCTCTCGGGCGACCCACGAGCGCTGCTGGCCGAGCTGACCAACGCGAACCCGGTCTACATCGTGCCGGCCATCGGCGTCTACTTCGTCGGGGTCTGGCTGCGGGCGTGGCGGTGGAAGCTGCTGATGTCGCCGTTTGCGACGGTGGGAACCTGGCGGCTGTTCAGCGTGATCTTGATCGGCTTCGCGGTCAACAATTCGTTGCCGCTGCGCCTGGGCGAGCTGGTGCGGACCTTCCTGCTCAAGCGCTCCCACGATGTGCCGATCGCGTCGAGCCTCGCCACCATCCTGATCGAGCGGCTGCTCGACGTCTTCGCGCTGTGCGGCCTGCTGACGCTGGTGTTGCTGCTGGCGCCGATCCAGGGCTGGGTGCTGGTGCTCGCGATCACCGGCGCGAGCGTGGCGACGGCTGGCGCGGTCGGCCTGCTGATCGTCGCCGTCACGCCGAAGTCGCTGCTCGAAGCGTTGTTCGGCTTCGGCATCGGGTTGGCGACGCGCCTGCACCCGAAGCTCGGCAAGCTGGCTGCCTCGATTGTGGACGGCCTGCGGGTGCTCGAAGATGGCCGGGCCGTCCTGCAGATCGTGCCGCTGTCGATATTGTGCTGGGTGGCCGAGTTGGGCCTCTACGCCTTCCTGGCCGAGTCACTGGACTTGAACGCCGGGTGGCTTGGCCTGATGGCCGGCATGGTGGTGGCGAACCTCGTGACGGTGCTGCCGTCCGCCCCCGGCTACGTCGGTACGTTCGACCTGGCGCTCCAGAGTGTCTTGACGGAAGCGTTCGGTGTGGACACCGTCAAGGCCGTGGCGTACACGGCGGTGACGCATGCCGCGCTGCTGCTCCCGGTGGTGGTGGCCGGGCTGGCATTGCTGACTCGGGAAGACCTCTCATTTCGCGGCCTTGCGCGTGGCCGAGTCGAGTCGCGCAAAGGTGATCCTGTCGTGTCCGAAGCGGCGGCGCAGGGTCGCGGCAGTTCGTCTTCCGAGTAGCCCGTTGCACGGGTGTATAATCTCAGGCCGCTTCCGGCGCTCCGGTGGCGCCCACGGTCACGGCAGATCGATCCTTTCGCAGCTGTAAGATTCGAGGTGACAACAGGGTGGCCACGATAAGCGTTGTAGGGACAGGATACGTCGGGCTGGTGACCGGCGCGTGCTTTGCCGACCTCGGCAACAACGTGACGTGCATCGATATCGACCCGCGCAAGGTCGAGACTCTGCGGAACGGCGGCATCCCGATCTACGAGCCGGGTCTCGAAGAGGTGGTAGAGCGCAACGTGCGCGCGGGACGCCTCTCCTTCACGACCAGCTACGCTGACGGCCTGAAGGGCACCGAGTTCGTCTTCGTTGCCGTCAACACGCCGCCCGGCGCCGCCGGCGAGGCCGACATGACCTACGCCCGCTCGGCGGCCATGTCCATCGCCGAGCATCTCGAGACGCCGGCCATCGTCGTCAACAAGAGCACGATGCCCATCGGCACCGGCGACTGGGTCCAGGAGCGGCTGGACCGCTACGGCAAGGTTGCCGCCGCCGTCGTCTCGAATCCGGAGTTCCTGCGCGAGGGCGCGGCCATCGCCGACTTCAACAATCCGGACCGCATCGTGCTGGGCGCGGACGATCCGACCGCGGCGCAGAAGGTGGCTGGCCTGTACCGGGCGCTCAACGCACCGGTCGTGATCACCGACCTTCGCACCGCCGAGATGATCAAGTACGCCTCGAACGCCTTCCTGGCGACGAAGATCTCGTTCATCAACGAGATCGCGTCGATCTGCGAGAAGATGGGCGCGGACGTCACCCAGGTGGCGCGCGGCATGGGCCTCGACGCCCGGATCGGCGCGGCCTTCCTGAGCGCTGGCGTCGGCTTCGGCGGCTCGTGCTTCCCCAAGGACGTGCAGGCGTTGGCGCACATGGCCGATCTCGCCGGCTGCCATCCGCAGTTGCTGCGGACCGTCCTCCAGATCAACCGCGATGCTCGGCGCAGCGTCGTGCTGAAGCTGCGGGCCGCCCTCGGCAAGCTCGACGAGACGCGCATCGGCATCCTGGGGCTGGCGTTCAAGCCGAACACGGACGATCTCCGCGAGGCGGCGGCCATCGAGATCATCCACCTGCTCCAGGGCGAGGGCGCGAAGATCCAGGTCTACGACCCGGCCGCGATGGAGAAGGCCCAGGAAGGCGCGCTCAAGAACGTCAAGTACTGCCAGGACGCCTACGAGACGGCCCAGGGCGCAGATGCCGTGGTGCTCCTGACGGAGTGGAACGAGTTCAAACAACTCGACCTGGCACAGTTGCGCTCCGTCATGAGCCGGCCGATCTTCGTCGATGGCCGCAACCTGTACGATCAGCAGGCGATGGCGGACGCTGGCCTGACCTACATCTGCATCGGTCGCGGCGCGACCGGGAACGGCAACGGCGCCGGCGACGCCTCGACGGACGCCAGCGCGAAGGAAGCCGTCTCGGCGTAGGCTGCCCCCTTCAGGATTCCAGACCACGCCCCCGGCTGTCACGACGGCCGGGGGCGTTTGCTGTCCAGAGAGGACCGACGGCTCTGCGGGAGGACAGCAAAAGGCCGCTTCACAGCTGTGAAGCGGCCTGCTGGCTGCCGAACTAGGACTCGAACCTAGACTAACTGATCCAGAGTCAGCCGGGCTACCATTACCCCATTCGGCATCGGCTCAGACAGTATACGCTGCCCGGGCGCAGTCTGACAAACGTTGGACGTTGGAGGATTGTCGCCCAGGGGTTGACGAGCCAGCTACGGTGCCGCACATTGACCGCGAGACCTCACATCATTCTCGCTTACCAACGGTACCCCGAATCCATGAGCGGCCAGCGCTGGGCCAGGAGCCAGTCTGCCAGACGGCGCGCTGGGCGTTCAATCAAACACAGCTCGCAATAGGAGATGATGACGCTTCGCCGACGTCTTGTCATGGGTCGCCCCGGATTGGTTGCCTTGGTCACGTTGGTCGGCGTGGTGATCGCGGTGGCGGTCTCCTCGACCAGCACGGCCAGCAGCTTGCCGTACCCCGCCGTGGACCTTGCGCGCATCGCCGTCGTGGTCACGCCGAGTCCGGAGCCGATCTCGGCGGCTCCCCTGGCCCAGTTCGGCGGGCCGTACCGGGTCGCGTCGCGCACGCAGTTCGGCATCTGCATCAGCGACAGAACGGGGACGTTGTCCGCCGATCAGAAGCAGGACCAGCTCCTCGCGGCCCTGGCCGAGGTCGAGGCCGCCTATCCCGAATGGGCGGCGCGCCGATTGACTCCTGCCCCCCTTCTGCTCGGCCTGGAGTGCCCGCTCGATTCGCCGATTCTGCGTCCAGGGATCGATCGGTCCAACATCGGCGTGGCCGGCGAAAGTGGACCAAGTGACCGTATCAGCCCGTTCAGGCTGTTCGTGTTTATTGTCTCCCCCGAGACAATTCAGAGTCTCTTTGTGTGGCCGTCAATCACAACTCATGTCGCTGGCCAAGAAGCTATGTGTGAGCCTGGCCGACATGTCTGCGAGACGGTGAGCAAGGGACTTTACGTCACTCCTGAAGAGTATGCTGACAAGGACAGGCTCAGTCGTGGCCTGATCCGAGCGTTGGGGCTCGAACCTCCACCGTCGCCGGGCCTGCTGCCGCTGGCCACACCGACATCGTCGCCCTCCCCTGAGCCGCAGCCCGCACCGTAGTTACCGCTCGAGGTCGCATTTCGAGCCGGCCCCGCAGCTGCCGCCCGGCCCAGCGTGGGCGCGACGCACACCAAGGGAAAGCTCAGCCGGACGCGCTGCTCACCACAACGCAGAACTCGTTACCCTCCGGGTCCAGCAAGGTCGTCCAGTGCTCACCGTCTTCATTGTATGTCGCCAGCACTTGCGCCCCGAGCCCAACCAGGCGACGGACCTCTGCTTCCAACGAGGTCTCGGCTAGGATGTCGAGATGCAGTCGATTCTTGGTCGTCTTCGGCTCTGGCACCTTGATGAAGAAGAACGGCGGCGCGCCCACTGTCGGCGGGTCGATGACCACGATCGGATCGTCGGCGATGTCATCGATTCCCTTGGCGCGCAGGCGCTCGATCTCCGCGTCGTCATACGGTCTCATCACGTAGCCGAGCGCGTCCGCCCAGAATCTGGCCAAGCGTGACGGCCGTTCACAGTCAAAGTCAACGCTGTACAGCATCGCGGGCACTGCTACCTCCGAACGGCGAGTGGGCGGCCTCGGATCGGCCTGTCGGCACGAGAAAGCACCCGGCGCCGCACACAACGGTGAGTATCGACAATCCGGGCGGTACATCGGATCGACTGGAGCGGCTCGCCTTTGGGACGTTCACGAACGCCGTGGTCGATATTGGCTCGTCGCAGGGCTTGGTGGGGAACACGACGTTCACCCTGGGACACAACGAAGCTTCTGTAGCATTCTACGTACGTCGGCTCGCGCCTGGAGCGGTGACCGTGCCGTTCCAGGTTCTGGATCATTGCGCTACGCCCTGGCAGACCTTCATCGGCGGCGGACCAGGCGCATTTTGAACGAGGGCACTCGGGCGATGCCCTTTTGGGGTCATGGCTTCGTGATCGCCCCAGACCAAAGGAAGGCAGAATCCACGTCGGCTCTGGAGTGGACGATTGAGCTCGTAGATCCCGTCGTCGCGTTCGTGTAGATCGCTGGTGACCAGCCGACCGTGGTCGTCGGAGCTGACCGTGCATGCTGCCTGTCGGCCCTGATGAGTCCGTCCCCAAATCCGTGCGTGGCACCGAGTCTCGACTTCCACCAGGTGTGATCGGAGCTACCAGATCCAGATAGCCGAGGCTGGCGACTTTCGCAGGGATCGTGACCCACTCGACGGCAAACACATCGCAAAATGCGCCGTCACCGGCTGCCAATCCACGGATTCGGGGCAAATCGACGATCACGTTGGACGCCTGCGGATGGGGACGGGCCGGCGTGCAGGGTCTCCAGGCCGGTGACCTTCACGGTGCTTCCTGAAGCGCTACGTGAGGCGGCGCTGCGCCAGTGCCAGCCGACTCAGCACGCGCTCGCGGCCCAGCGCCTGCATCGTCTCGAACAGGGGCGGCGAGACGTTGCTGAAGGTGCTTGCCACGCGCAGCGTCATGAACAGTTGGCCCGTCTTCACCCCGCGCGCGGACGCCAGCTCCCGCAGGCTGGCCTCCAGCGCTGTGTGCTCGAACGACGGGGCGTCGCGGATGACGGCGGTGGCGTCAGCGAGCAGCGAGGCGGCGACCGCCCGGTCCAGCCCCTTCGGCACCAGCAGCGCGTCCTGGTAGGTCGGCGCGTCGGCGTAGAAGAACGAGAGCAGCTCCGGGGCCTCGCCGAGCCGCTTCAGCCGTTCGTGGATCAGCGGCAGGACGGCCTCGAGCGGCGGATCGTTCGGGACGATGCCGGCCCGCTCCAGGAACGGCCGCACGCGCTCCGCCAGCTCTGCCAGCGACATCTGGCGGATGTAGTGGCCGTTGAGCCAGTCGAGCTTGTTCAGGTCGAAGATCGGGCCGGTCGGGCTGATGCGGTCGAGATCGACGTTCTGGATGAAGTCGTCAAGGCTGAAGACCTCGCGGCCGTCCGGCATCGACCAGCCCATCAGCGCCAGGAAGTTGAGCAGCGCCTCGGGCAGAAAGCCCTGGTCGCGGAACCAGCTCAGCGTCGCCCACTCGTTCTTGCGCTTGGAGACCTTGCTGCGGTTCTCGTTGCGGAGCAGCGGGAAGTGCGCGAACTTCGGCGTTGGGATGCCGAGCCACTGGTAGAGCAGCACGTGCTTCGGCGTGCTGGAGATCCACTCCTCACCGCGCGTGATGTGGGTGATCTTCATCATGAAGTCGTCAACCACCACCGCGAGATGGTAGGTCGGGTAGCCGTCCGACTTCAGCAGCACCTGGTCGTCGATCAGCCGGTTCTCGAACTCGATGCGACCCCGGATCAGGTCGTCGAAGCCGGTCACGCCGTCGTCGGGGACCAGCATCCGGACGACCGGCCGCTCGGACACCTCGCCAAGCGCACGCCGCTCCTCCTCAGACTTGCCCAGGCAGAGGCGGTCGTACTTGAACGGCTCCTTGCGGGCCTGAGCTTCCTTGCGGATGCGCTCCAGGCGCTCGGGCGAGCACCAGCAGCGGTAGGCGTGCCCCTCGGCGATGAGCCTGTCGGCGTAGACCGTGTAGGTGTCCAGTCGCTCGGACTGGCGGTAGGGGCCGTACGGCCCGCCGATGTCCGGACCCTCATCCCAGCTCAGCCCGAGCCAGTGCAGCATCCCGAAGATGTTCTGCTCGGACGAGTCGACGTAACGATTGCGGTCGGTGTCCTCGATCCGCAGGATGAACTGGCCGCCGTGACGGTGCGCGAACGCCATGTCGAACAGGGCGATGTACGCCGTGCCGACGTGCGGATCGCCGGTCGGCGACGGGGCGATGCGGAGCCTTACCAGCCCCGCGTGGTCGGACGAATCTGCGGTCATGGGCGTGGGCCTCGCTTCGGACGGGGTGCCGCCGAACGGCTCCAGGGAGGCCGCCGGTCGCCGGCAGATTGGCTGGGGGCGGAGCTGCCGCCGGAGGCTCTGGGCGAGCGCTTCGCGCCGCCAGCGCGCCCGCCGGCCGACGCTGGGGGCCGAGTGTCGGGCGAGACGGTCGACCGACCCGGCTGACCGGGCACCGGCACGACCTCGCCACCGGCGATGGACGGCGGATTCTTGCCCCCGAGTACGGACGGCGGCAGCGTCTCAGGGCCGAAGCCGCGAATCGAGCGCAGCCGTTCGAGTGGCGAGCGAAGATCGCCGGGCAGCGCGGTGAAGAACCGCCGCTCCTCGCCGTCGTGCGGCGACTGGATTCGCATCGACCAGGCGTGGACGAACTGCCGACGCAGACCGCTCGGGCCGCGCCCATTGCCGTAGGTGCGGTCGCCAGCCACCGGGTGCCCAATGAACTGGAAGTGGACGCGCAACTGATGGGTGCGTCCGCTCTGGAGGTCGGCGTCCACCAGGGTGAAGTCGCCGTAGCGCTCCAGCACAGTGAAGCCGGTGCGCGCCTCGCGGCCTGAGGACCGGGCGGCCATCCGCTTGCGGTCACGCGTGTCGCGGGCGATGGGCGCTTCGATGGCGGCCTCGGCCTCCGCGATGTCGCCCTGCACCAGCAGCAGGTAGTGCTTCTCGGCCAGCCGCTCCTTGAACTGGTGCTGGAGGGCCGCCATCGCGGCCGTCGTCCGGCCGATGACCAGCAGACCGGACGTGTCCTTGTCGAGCCGGTGGACGATGCCCGGGCGATGCTCGCCGCTGGGATCGTCCAGGTCCGGGAACCGAGCCAGCAGGGCGTTGACCAGGGTACCGTCGTCGTGGCCGGGGGCGGGATGCACCACCAGCCCCGGTGGCTTGTTCACCACGATCATGGCCGGGTCTTCGTAGACGATGGTGAGCGGGATCTGGGCGGCCGGCTGTGGACGCTCGATCTGCACGGGCGGTCGGGTGACCGCTTGAACCCGCTGACCGGTCGCGACGCGGTCCCCCGGACGCAGCCTTCGCCCATCAACCGTGACCGAGCCATCCTCGATCAGCCGCGCCCACTCGGTCCGCGACCGTCCCTCCCCGTACTTGCCGAGGAAGGCGTCCAGCCGCATCCGGTTGGCGTAGGGCGGCACCTCGAAGTGCTCGATGCCGTTGGCGCGGGTGAAATGCACGGGCTTGACGGGCAGTCGATCAGGCATCGGACGCTCGCGGGTCGGGCGCGTGGTCGTGGAGGTGCCGGCGGGGCGGAAACAGGACGCTGTAGGCCAGCCCGGCCACGCCGACGCAGATGGCCGAGTCCGCGATGTTGAAGACCGGCCAGTAGGTGAAGTCGATGAAGTCGACCACGTAGCCGACCTGGATGCGGTCGATCAGGTTGCCGATGGCCCCGCCCATCTGAAGGCCGAGACAGAGGTTCAAGATCCAGGACGGCTCCGGGATGTACCGGTACGACGCGATGATGACCGAGATCACGATCACGCCGACCAGCACGAAGAATGCCGTCTGGTTCTGGAGCACGCCGAACGCCGCGCCTCGATTCTCGACGTAGGTCAGCTTGACGATGTCCCCCAGCAGCGGGATCGAGCGGACGCCGGACTCCAGCAGGTGATCGATGGCCAGCTGCTTCGTCCAACGGTCCAGAGCGATCACCGAGAGCGCCGTCGCGGCGAACGTGAGCGTCCGCCGCGAGAACAGGCCGGCCGGCTGCTCGGAGCGGTCGCCGCCGAAGAGGTCCAGCCAGCTCACGAGCGCGTCGCCGTCGCCGCGCGCGCAACTCGCAGGCTGACCGACTCGCCCTCGATCTGGCCGCTCCAGTCGTGCCCGCCATCGCTGCCATCGCTGCCATCGCCGTCTGCCGCCAGCGAGACGGACAGCGTCTCCTGCTTGATGTAGTTGCCGAACCGCTCGAAGACCGAGGCCAGCTCGCCGTCCGCCGCGAAGTGCGTGACGATCCGATCCTCGACCTCGAAGCCGGCATCCTTCCGCATCGTCTGGATGCGGTGCACCAGCTCGCGGGCGAGACCCGCCTGGAGCAGATCGGGTGTGAGCCGCGTGTCCAGCACCAGGGTGTATCCGTCGGCCTCGGCCGCTGCGAAGCCGGCCTTCGCCTTCGTCGTGATGGTCACCTCGTCGGGCGTCAGCATCTCGCCGGCCACCTCGACGGAGCCATCCGAACGGACGGTCTGCTCGCCGTTGCGGAGGGCCTTGATCACGTCCTGTACCTTCTTGCCGAGGCGCGGGCCGATCAGGGCCGGCTTCGCCTGGACCACGTGCGCGACGGCGTCGCTCACGTCGCCGCCGAGGACCACCTGCTCCACGTTCAGCTCGCGCTCGATCTCCTCGCGCAGCTCGACGGGCAGGACCGGAGCGTCGGCCGGCGCGCCGACGCGCGCCAGGGCCAGCGGCTGCCGCACCTTGATGCTGGCTTGGACCCGGGCCGCCCGCCCCAGCCCGACCAGCCGCCGGGAGACTTCCACCTGCCGTTCCAGCGCCACGTCGACGGCCGCCCGATCGACGGTCGGATACTCCGTGTGGTGGACGCTCTCCGGCGCGCTGCTGTCGAGCGCCCGCACGAGGTTCTGGTACAGCGCCTCGGAGAGGAACGGCAGGAACGGCGCGAGCACCCGCGAGAGCGTGGTCAGCACCTCGTGGAGGGTCGCCATCGCGGCCCGCTTGTCGCCGTCGTCGGCCGCGCGCCAGAAGCGCCGCCGCGAGAGCCGCACGTACCAGGTCGAGAGGTCGTCGATGAACGCCTGCACCACGCGGGTCGGCCCGGCCGCGTCGATCCGGTCCAGTCCCTGCCGGACCTCCCCGATGACGCTGTTGAGGCGCGAGATGATCCAGCGGTCCAGCAGGGAGCGCTCGGCCAGCGACGGGACGCCGTTCTTCGGGTTGAACCCGTCGATGCGGGCGTACGTCACGAAGAAGCTGTAGACGTTCCAGAGCACCAGCAGCTTCCGCTTGACCTCTTCGGCTGGCCCAAACCCGAAGTTCAGGTTGGACTGGACGTTCTGCGCGCAGTACAGCCAGCGCATCGGGTCCGCGCCCATGCGCTCGGCAGCATCGTCGAACCAGATGGCGTTGCCGAGGCTCTTGTGCATCGGCTTGCCGCTCTCGTCCATCAGCTTCTCGAAGGCGAGCACGCTCTGATACGGCGACTGGTTCTTGAGGGTCACGCTCATGAAGAGCATGCTGTAGAACCAGAGCCGGATCTGCTCGCGCATCTCGGTGATGAAGTTGGCCGGGTACCACTGCGCCCACTCGTCAGGCTTGTGCAGGTAGTTGAGCGTCGAGAACGGCACGATGCCGGCGTCGAGCCACGCATCGCCGACTTCGAGGACGCGCCTGATCTCGCCGTTGCACTGCTCGCAGCGGATCTTGACGTCGTCGATCCACGGCCGGTGCAGCTCCTTGAGACCGTCCAGGCCGCCGGTGGCGCGCGCGTTCAGCTCCGCCCGCGACCCGATCACGTTCAGCTTGCCGCAGGCGCACGGGTAGAACGGCAGGGGCAGCCCCCAGTACCGCTTCCGACTGATATTCCAGTCGCCCATGTTGTTGAGCCAGTCGTCCATCCGCTTGCCGCCGGATGCTGGCACCCAGTTCACGGCGTCCGACGCCGCCTTCATCATCGGGCGGATCTCGTCGGCGCTGATGAACCACTCGTCGGCCAGCCGGAACGCCAGCTCCTCGCCGCAGCGCCAGCAGCACGGATACCGGTGCTGGTACTCCTGGGTCGTGTGGAGCAGCCCCTTCGACTTCAGGCTGTCGAAGATGGCCGGGTTGGTCTCGCGGATGCTGTGGCCGGACAGCTCGCCGAAGCCATCGACGTAGATGCCGGCCTCGTTGATCGGCGTGATGACGGCGATGCCGCGCGTCTTCGACAGCTCATAGTCCTCCGCGCCGCAGCCTGGCGCGATATGGACGACGCCCGTGCCCTCTTCCTCGCCGACGTCCTCCCAGGCGATGACCGGGTGCGCGACGCCCGCCTGCGCCGCCAGCTCCTCGAACGGGCTGCGGAAGGTCAGTCCGACAAGGTCCGCCCCAGACACGCGGTCCAGCTCCTCGTACTTGCCCTTGAGGAAGCCGGTCGTCTTCGGGGAGAGGTAGTAGACGCTGTCGCCCTGCCTGATCTTGACGTACTCAAGCTCGGGGTTTACCGCCAGCGCCACGTTGGCCGGCAACGTCCAGGGGGTCGTCGTCCAGACCAGGAAGTGCTCGCCCGGCCGGCCGACGATGGGCAGCGCCAGGTAGACCGACGTGTGGGTCAGTTCGCGGTACGAGTCGGTGCCGACCAGCTCGTGCTGGGAGAGGCCGGTCCCGCAGCGGATGCACCAGGGCATCGAGCGCGAGCCCTTGTAGAGCCAGCCCTTCTCGTGACACGTCTTCAGGAAGTGCCAGATGTGCTCGATGTTGTTGTCGGTGTGCGTGTAGTAGGAGTCGTCCCAGTGCATCCACTGGCCGAGCCTGACCGACTGCTTCGAGATCACGTCGGCATAGCGGAGGATGCGGGCCTTGCACTCCTCGGAGAACTTGTCGAGGCCGTACTCCTCGATCTCGCGCTTGGAGTTGAAGCCGAGCTGCTTCTCGACTTCGACCTCAACCCAGAGGCCCTGGCAGTCGAAGCCGTTCTGGTACCGCTGGTGATACCCCTGCATGGCGTAGTAGCGCTGGTAGACGTCCTTGTAGGTACGGCCCCAGGCATGGTGCACGCCCATCGGGTTGTTCGCGGTGATCGGGCCGTCGATGAACGACCAGCGCGGGCCGTGCTGGTTCTTCTCGACAAGCTTCTCGAAGGCCCGCGACTGCTCCCAGAATGCGAGAATGTCGCGCTCGAGCGCCGGGAAATCGACGGAGCTAGGAACTGGCTGATACACGAGGCGACCATCCTCCGGGCCGAGGGTCCGCAGAGAGGCGGATCAGGAGCAGACGCCGATACAGGACACGGGACATCGAACGCCCGGGAAGCGGCGCTTTCGCGAATGCTATCAGGGCCAGAATCGGCCCCGCAACGAACGAGCGGCTACCCGCGCAGCCCGTAGGCGTGCAGTGTCTCGGCGTAGATCTCCTGGGCCGCGGCCAGGTCTTCGGGGGTGTTCACATTGAAGAAGGAGCGTTCGACATTGTTGGTCACCATCGCCAACGCTGCTTCGGAGACCGTGAACGAGGAGACATCGTCCAGGAAGGAGATCATACGGCGGTCGCCCCGCTCGAGCGCCGCCCGGATGGCTGCGCGGCAGCTCTCGACGCGGTAGGCCGCCAGCATCGGCTGGAGGTGGCCGCCAACGTCCGGCACGACGGCGTCGTGGTGCTCCAGCAGCTCCAGCAGCAGCTCGCAGACCGAGCGGTGCACGAACGGCATGTCGCAGGCGAGCAGGAGCAGGGCCGGCGCGGTGGCCGCGTCGAGCGCCGCCAGCAGGGCGGGCAAGACGCCAGCATGCGGGTCAGGGTCGCGAATCACGCGATAGCGGCTGTCGCCGGCCAGCACGTCGTCGTTCGCCACGATGATGATCTCGGATGCCAACGGGCCGGCCGTCGCAAGCTGGCGCTCCAGCAGCGTGCGCCCGCCGACGACCAGCGACGCCTTATCCACGCCGCCCATCCGGGAGCCTCGGCCACCGGCCAGGATCGCGAGCGTCAGCGATTCGACTGGCGTCGACGACATCCCGAGGCTAGGCCTTCAACTGCTTGTCGTCGTCCTTCTTCGCGGACGCACCGAAGCCGGCGTTCTCCTTGAAGAGACGGATGCCCCGGTTGACTGCCCCGCCGAGATCGCCGAGCTTCCCGGCGCCGAAGAAGATCATGAATATCACGAGGATGATCAGGAACTCGAAGAGGCCAAGCTGCGGCATCATGTCCCTCCTCAGCAGGGAGAAGGATACTGCCACGGCAGCCGAAGCCGCCAAAGCTGGCAGGCCGAAGCGGGCGGGCGGCCGACACCCTCGCTGCGTGAAAACAGTTGAGGCCCGAGCATGTGCTCGGGCCTCGGTGGTACCGCGTACGGGATTCGAACCCGTGGTCTCCGCCTTGAGAGGGCGGTGTCCTGGGCCGCTAGACGAACGCGGCAGGTGCACTTGCGGCAAACGTGAGTATAGGCAGTTGCGACCCGATCCGGCAAGGTCTTGGGAACGTCGCTCAGGGCGATTGCCTGTACATTGGTGTACCCGGAGCATCATGGAACGGGCGGTCGGGGACTGAAGTCCCCGCCTACAGTCACGCCGTCGCTGCGCGACGGCCGTCGGGAACGGCCGGGGCTGGCGAGCCTGGAGCGTCGCGCAGCGACTGCAGGATGGTAGGCGGGGCTTTCAAGCCCCGACGCGGCGGCACGACGACATCAACAT
>JADZEM010000124.1 GCA_020850535.1 Chloroflexota bacterium | reverse complement strand
GCCGAAGACCACCCCGAGGTGAAGCGCGTCGAGGACGGCGGCATCGTGCAGTACCGTCTGGATCGCTGACGACCTGCGCCTATGACGGCCAGGAGAGCGTTTGCTCGTCGGCGTTCCGCCGCCAGATGAGTATGCCAGTATGGCTTGCCCGGACGACCGCGCCGAACCGTTTTGCCTGGGTATTCAGCATCGGGTGCTTGAGTATTCGACGGACCGTTGCGGCCGCGTCGTAGTCCTCGACATCAAGATAGACCAGACAATAGGCCTGATGGCAGAGGCGCGGGTCCGCGAAGTCCCGATCCAGAGTGAAGAACGTTGCCCGGCCGAGCGATCGCAGCAGCGGGATGATCTGCTCATCCTTGATGCCCTTGCTCGCGACCTCGAATCCGATCTGACGGATTCGGATACGCCACGCCAGCAGGAGTGCACGTTGTGACGCCGGTACGTTCTCGTCGAGAATGTTCATCCAGCGCGACGTTCGAGCGTCAGCGTATCCAGCCGCGACTCATCAACGCTGGCGCGCAGGGCGGATCCTGCAAGCAGCACGGCTTCGGCGATCGCGGCCTTCGATATACTCCCGCGCCATTCCCGTACGATCTCGTCCCAGTCCATGCCCCGCGCGATCTGACGGATGACCACTTCCACGAGGATACGCGTCCCCCGGAATGTGAGCTGCCCGTGGCAGACCTCCGGGTCGGCCACGATGTACTGCCCGAATGCCCTGACCTCGCCGTCTGCCATAGCTCCCTCCTGATGCCGCCCGCCCTC
Organism: Chloroflexota bacterium; assembly: GCA_020850535.1. Classification (NCBI taxonomy): domain Bacteria; kingdom Bacillati; phylum Chloroflexota; species Chloroflexota bacterium. Next base: position 36,034 of record JADZEM010000124.1, on the reverse strand, counting down.
ATTCATTGTCGCGCGGGGGCCGGAAGCTGGGCAACGCCCCGCGCCTCGGGACAGCCTCAGTCGTCATCCGGTGGGCGTGTGAAGGCCGCACGCCTCCGCGAACAGGTCGATGGTGCTCTGGACCGTCTCGCCCTCGGCCACCAGCGGGAACGCCACGATCTCGTCGGCGCCGGCCGCGATCAGTGCATCCATCCGGACGCGCACATCGACCGGGCTGCCGCCGAGCGCAATCGGTCGCACGAACTCGTCGGGGATGGCGTCGGCGGTCTTCGGTGGCCTACCCTCTCCGCGCGGTGGCCGGGCCTTTTGACGTTCGCTCACCGCTGCCATCCAGCAGGGGAGCGACGAGGCAACCATGCGGCAGTTGATGTGGCTGGGCGGCGCCACCCAGCAGATCCAGGACGTGCCCACACCAGAGCCAGGACCGGGGCAGGTGCGCGTGCGCGTCCATGCGTGCGGCGTCTGTATGACCGAAGTCCACTACGCTGAAGGCCTGTTCCCGACGCCCGAGCCGGCCCCGTTCGTCTGGGGGCACGAGTGGGGCGGCACGGTCGAGGCCGTCGGGCCGGGCGTGACCGATCTGCCAGTTGGCACGGTCGTGGCGGTCTCAAGCCGGGGCGGGTTCGCGGAACAGGTGGTGGTCGCGGCCGAGCAGGTGGTCGTGCTGCCGCCGGGCGTGCTGCTGGACACCGTCATCTTCATCGAGCCGCTGGCCTGCTGCTACGCCTCGGTGCGGGCGGCGGCCCCGCGGCCCGGCATGACCGCCCTGGTGACCGGGGCCGGCCCGATGGGCCAGATGACGGCCCAGCTCACCCGGCTCGGTGGCGCCCGCGTGCTGGTCTCCGATCCTGATGAGCGCTGCCGGGCGCTGGCCCTGGAGCTGGGCGCAGCAGCGGTGGTTGACCCGCTGCGGGAGTCGGTCGCGGACGCGGTGAAGGCGTTCGCCGGGCCGGACGGCGTGGACATCGCGCTGGAGACGGCCGGGCGCGGTGAGCCGCTGGTGGATTGCCTCTGGGCGCTCAAGCCGGGTGGCACGGCCATCATGGTGGGCGTCAACTCGGACACGGCCACCATGCCGTTTCCGCTCTGGCGCTTCCACCGCTGGCAACTGAAGCTCGAAGGGGTGTACGGCTCGGGGGGCGTCGCCACGTTTCGGGAGGCGGCACAACTGTTGCCGCGGCTCCAGCTCACGCGCATGATCTCGCACCGCTTCGGGCTGGGGGAGATCGACACGGCGTACGACCTGGCGCGGTCCGGCCAGCGCGGGAAGATCCTGATCGACCCCTGGTGCTAGGACTGGGGCGTGGGTCGTGGGTCGTGGGTCGTGGGGCACAGGTTGTGAGGGGTTGATGGGGAGCATTCCCACCCGACTTCTTACGTTTCGATGACGGCCGCGCGGGCTGTGGTAGGCTTCGAGTACGTGACGCTGTCGGGGGTGTGGCGGCGCGGTTCGCCGCGCGCAGGCTGCCCTCGGCCCTGACGGCGGCGCGAAACGAGGACGAGCCCTGGCGGCCTCTTCCTACCTCCCCGTGCGCGGTGTGGAGACGCACGCGGGATCGGGGGTCGCGGGGATGGTGAGGCCCCCTGGTAGGGTGGGGTGGGGCGCTCGCCGTTGCCCGGAAGACAAGCCATGCAGAGCCAGCGAGACCTGCCACCAGAGCCGCCCAGCAGCGAGATCACGCCAGAATCGGCCTTCATGGGCCGCCGAGACTTCCTGAAGAACGGGTTGCTCACGGCCGGGACGGCTGCCCTGGTCGGAAGCAGCCTGCTCTGGCTGGCCGGCATGAAGCCGCCGCCAGACGCGCCAGAGCCGCCGCCCGTGGCCCAGGGGACGGGGACCGGGGCGGCTCCCGCGGCCGGGCAGCAGCCCGCGGCCGGGGGCCAGCCTGCGACTGGTGGGCCGCCTTCCGCTGTCGCGGCCGGCCCACCGACTGCCCCCAGCACGCGCGGCCCCTACGATACGGACGAGGCGTTGACCTCGTACCAGTCCGTCACGACCTACAACAACTTCTATGAGTTTGGCCTGGACAAGGGCGATCCGGCCCAGAACGCCCACACCCTCGTGACCCGTCCCTGGACGATCGCCGTCGAGGGCGAGGTGGCGAAGCCCCAGACCATCGACATCGACACCCTGCTCGGCTGGTTCACGCCGGAGGACCGGGTCTACCGGATGCGCTGCGTCGAGGCGTGGTCGATGGTGATCCCCTGGCTCGGGTTCCCGCTGGCCGACCTGATCAAGCGGCTGGAGCCGACGAGCAACGCGAAGTATGTCGAGTTCCTGACGTTGAACGATCCGAAGCAGATGCCGGGCGTGCGGCGGCCGGTCCTCAAATGGCCGTACGTCGAGGGCCTCCGCATGGACGAGGCGATGCACCCGCTGACCCTGATGACGGTCGGGGTCTACGGCCGGCAGCTGCCGAACCAGATGGGCGCGCCGCTGCGGCTCGTCGTGCCGTGGAAGTACGGCTTCAAGAACGCCAAGTCCATCGTCACGATCCGCTTCACGCAGGAGCAGCCGAAGACCTCCTGGGCGCTGGCGGCCTCGAACGAGTACGGCTTCTACGCGAACGTGAACCCGGAGGTCGATCATCCGCGCTGGAGCCAGGCCAGCGAGCGGCGCATCGGCGAGGTCGGCCGGCGCAAGACGCTCCCGTTCAATGGGTACGCCGAATCGGTGGCCGAGCTGTACGCCGGCATGGACCCGCGCAAGCTGTACTGATGCAGGCTCCGGAAGCCTGAGACGTGCTGGAGGCGCTGCTCTGCTGGGCAGGGTGGCAGCAAGCTGTACTGATGCAGGCTCCGGAAGCCTGAGACGGGGCGACAGATGGCGACGACACCACCCTTGCTGGCGGCTGGCGCGCGGCCACGCGCGGCGCGGCCGGCCCCCCGGCGCGGCACACCGATGCCCTGGCTGCGGCCGGGCCTGATCCTCGGGGCGCTGGTCCCGCTGGCGGCGATGATCGTCGGGACGGTGCGCGGGACGCTCGGCGCGAACCCGATTGCCGAGGTCATCAACGAGCTCGGGCTGATCGCGCTGGTGTTCCTGATCGCGGGGCTGGCCTGCTCACCGCTGCGGTGGGCGTTCGGCTGGACCTGGCCGATCCGCCTTCGGCGCGATCTCGGCCTGCTGGCGTTCTTCTACGCGCTGCTGCACTTCCTGGTCTACGTGGTGCTGGATCAGGGCGTCGACCTGGGGATCATCGTCGAGGACGTGGTGCAGCGGCCGTTCATCACGGTCGGGTTCCTGGCGCTGCTGCTGATGGTGCCGCTGGCCTGGACATCCACCTCCGGGTGGGTGCGGCGGCTCGGGTACCAGACCTGGACGCGCCTGCACCAGCTGGTCTACGTGGCGGGCATCCTGGCGGTGATCCACTTCCTGTGGCGCGTCAAGATCGACATCAGCCAGCCGATGCTCTACGCCACGATCCTCGGGGCGCTGCTGCTGGCGCGGGTGGCGTTCTGGCTGCGGGGCCGGCAGATGAGGAAGGCGTAGGAAGGCCCTCCACACCCTACCACGGGGCCCCTTTGTCCCCACGGCCCCCAGGCCGGTCCCCACGGCCCCCCAGGCCGGTCGGGCTACCGGGCCTGCTCGTGTGCACGGGCGTGCACAGTGCCAGGCAGAGACAGGCCGTCGCTCTGTGCAAAGCGTGCAAGCGGCAAGGTCATCCTTTGCTACGCTCAGGATGACCTGATACCTGTAGGGAGCATGCCAACTCAGCAACATGCCACGGTCTGGAACTGTCCGCGCCGAGGGGGAGGGTCTCCCGCGCTTCTTAGCCCCGGTTCGGCTTCCACCCGAGCGCCGGCGCAACCTGCGTTGCCAGCAGCTCCATCGACTTCAGAATCTGCTTCTGGGTCGGGTCGCCGGGCTGCACCTGGCAGATCAGCTCCGTGGACATCGCGAACAGCTTGTCGTCGCGGATGCTCTCGATGACCTCTTCCGGGTGTCCGTAGTGGATGTGAATCCGCTTGAACGCCTGCTCCAGTGTCAGGCCCGTCGGGAACTGGCCTCGGCCGCTCAGCACCTCGATCCAGTGCTCGACGCCCGAGCGCAAGTGCTCCATAGCCGTGGCCCGGTCCGCCGCGACGTAGACCGTCCGCGACATGCCCACCCTCGGCGCGATGCCCAGCGGCTCCAGCTCCTGCTGGTACAGTTCGGCGATGGGCGCCTGCACCACGTCCGCCGGATCGCCGGAGTGGGCCGAGGTCCGAGCCAGCAGCAGGCCGCTGCCGTTCTTGCCGATGCGCCCGCCGCCGTCCACGCTGAACGTCGCTTCCCAGATCCGATCCACCAGACTCGGGGCGGTCGGGTACATCACCGCCGTGGTGCCGTTGACCGGCTGGCCCGTCAGCGCCGTCTTGATCAGCCGCAGGCCATCGGCGTAGGCTTCGCGGCGCGCGTTCACGTCCTTGCCGAAGGCGTTGAAGGAGAGCGGATCGCCGCCGGTGCCCACGCCAAGCTGGAGCCGGCCGCCGCTGATGACGTCCACGAACGCCGCGTCCTCGGCGACGCGCAGCGGATCCTCCAGCGGCAGCGTCACGACGGCCGTCCCGAGGTTGATGCGCTTCGTACGCTGCGCGGCGGCGGCCAGGAACGGGAACACCGAGGGCAGGCGGCCAGCGCCGTTCAGGAAGTGGTGCTGCGCGATCCAGCCGGTGTCGTAGCCGAGTTCCTCCGCCAGATCGAACATCTCCAGGCCGAACTTGTAGGAGTCAGCCGGGTCCGCGCCCACTTCGAGCCGGGTCAGGAATCCGAGCTTCAAGCCGGCCCGCTGGGCGGTGCGCTCGGCCACCTGGGTCTCGGCAGTGGGGCTGAGTCGATCGGTGTCAGGGTGCGTTACGACGACCATAGGAGCGGTCACCTCCGCGGCGTGAAGGGGAACGGCCTCCGGTCAACGCAACGCCGAGCTGACCGCGAGATTGTCCAGTCAATCGCCTGAATTACTCAGGGATCATACTGGAAACGAGCAACCCCGCGCGGCACAGGGTAGCAGAAGCGCCAGACGCCGTCGGGGCAGGCCGCACATGCTTCCCGTCGGGTCAGCCCTCGTACACGCGCCGGACCGCTGCTGGCAGCTCGCCGGCCACTTCGCGCGGCTGCACCGGCGCGTAGGTGCCGCGTGCGCTGGTCCCCAGCCCGAGCCGTGCCAGCGTGCAGGCCAGCCCGACGCCCGCCGCCACGCTCTCGACAATCGGCACGTCCAGGGCCGCGCGCAGGCGGGTCTCCAGATCGGCCATGCCCGCGCACCCGAGCACAATCGCCTCGGCCCCGTCCTCGCAGACCGCCCGCTCGGCCTCCGTCGTCAGCCGCTCCACCACCTCGGCGTGCGGCAGCCGCTCCAGCTCCAGCACGGCCAGCCCGCTCGACCGCACGGACGCGCAGCGCGACTCGTACCCGTACAGCCGCACGGCGTCTTCGAGGATTGGACGCCAGCGCGGCGAGGTCGTGACGATGCTGAATCGGCGTCCCAGGAAGGTCGCCAGCGCCATCCCGGCCTCGGCGATCCCGACCACGGGCTTGCGGGTCACCTCGCGGGCGGCGTCGATGCCGATGTGCGCGCTGAAGCAGGCCAGCACGAACGCATCGGCCTCGTGCTGGCGGCGCAGCACCGGCTCGAGGGTTGCGAGGGCGCTGACGGCCTCGTCAAAGTGCCCTTCGATGCTGCGCGGCCCCGACTCGGCGCGGACCGTCTCGACCAGCACGCCCGGCGGCGCGGCTCCGCAGGCGGCGCGGTGGATCGCCGCCGTCATCTCGTCGCTGGTGTTCGGGTTGACGACCAGCACGCGATGCGGCGCACCCTCCTCGGGTGCTGGGGCTGCGTCGAGGGGCATCGACGGTCAGTCCACCGGCCGCACGCCGACCTCGTCCAGGTGGCGCAGCAGGTCGAACGGATCTTCGTAGACGCGGTACGCCCCGGCCGATTGCAGCTCATCCTGGCCGTACCCGCCGGAGAGCAGCCCGACGCCGAGCGCCCGCGCCCTCCTCGCCGCCAGCAAGTCCCAGACGCTGTCTCCCACCACGATGGAGTCGCCGATGTCCACGCCCAGCCGCTCGGCGGCGGCCAGGAACAGGTCCGGGTCCGGCTTGGCGTGGGCCACCTGATCCCGCGTGACGACCGGCACCCGTGGATCGACGCCCAGCACGTCGAGCGCCGGCTGCGCGCTCTCGATCCGGCCGCTCGTGGCGATGGTCCACGGGACGCCGCGCTCGGTCAGGTACTGGAGCAGCTCACGCGCGCCGGGCAGCGGCCGGAGGTTCGGCACCTGCCGGGCGTAGGCCTCGGCGTGCAGCTGCTGGATGCGGGCCACCTGCTCGGCGGTGATCGCCGTGCCGGTCTCGCGCAGGAGGGCGTTGACCAGCAAGCCGCCGCTCATCCCGATCCTGCGATGAATTCGCCACACCGACAGCTCGATGCCGGCCCCTTCGAGCGCGGACCGCCACGCCAGGACGTGCGAGTAGACCGAATCAACCAGGGTGCCATCGAGATCGAACAGGAAGGCGGGCATGGTGGCCATCGGCACACTCCTGGTCGGAGTATACCGGCTGGCCGGGCCGTCCCTCGCGCAAGTGCGCGGCGCGCTGGCGGGAAACCCGGGGCCATACGGGCTGCTGGTGGGCAGATCGCGGACGGACGTGCGCCGGACTGCCGCGGGGAAGTGAACGGATTCTGGGCATTGTATGCACTTCACCAGTACGAGACAGGGAAGGGATAGGTCAGGCGGCGTGCCGGTCGAGCGCGCCAGCGGGCCGCACACCCCAGCTGACGGGGACAACTGAGGTGAGGCTGGATGATTGCGTTCGACACGCCCCACATGGGGGCGCGGGTGGAAGAAGCCTGGGAACGGCTGCTGGAGCTGGAAAACCAGGTGCAGGAGCTGCGGCGGCTGCTGGCCGAGCAGGGCGTCAGCGCGCCACGTGAGGACGCCGCCCGGGCCGGCGACGCCCCCCTGACCGTCGCGCGGCGGGCCTCGTCGCGGCCGGCGACGCCGGGGGCGCAGCCGGCCGCACAGCAGGCAACCCGTTGGCGCGTCACCAGCCTGGGCATGTTCCGGATCACCTGCTCAGACCGCGAGCCGCCGTCCTGCTCGAGTCGGCGCGGCTGGGGCGTCCTCCAGTACCTGCTGACCCGCCCGGGCTACGCCGCCACCCGCGATGCGCTGATCGACGCCTTCTGGCCCGACGCCGCCCCGGGCGCCGGCGCGCACAGCCTCCAGATGGCCGTTCACGCCCTGCGGCGGGCGCTGCGCGGCTATGGCCCGGACGGCTCGAACGACGTGGTGCTCTACCGCGACGGGCAGTACCTCATCAATCCCGCCCTCAGCATCGACGTCGATGTCGAGCAGTTCCGGGCGGCCTGCAGGCGTGGGCGCGAGCTGATGACGGCCGGCCAGTACGACGCCGCCTGTCAGGCGCTCGAAGCGGCGCTGCGCCTCTACGGCGGCCCATTCCTGGGCGACGCCGGCTACGACGCCTGGGCCGAGCCAGAACGGCAGGTGCTCGAAGAGCTGCGGCTCGCGGCGCTCGGGCTGCTGAGCGACGCCTACGCCGCCCGCTCGGAGTGGGACCAGGCGGCGGCGCGCTGCCGCGAGATCCTGGCCGTCGATCCGTACCGCGAGGACGCCGTCCGTAAGCTGCTGCGCTACCTGGCGGCTGGCGGTCGGCTGGCCGAGGTGGAACGGACCTACCGGGCCTGTCGCGAGCAGATCTGGCAGGATCTCCAGGTCGATCCAGCCCCTGAGACGATCCACCTGTACCGGCAGCTCACGCGGCCGGCCGCCCGAAGCACCCTGCTGACCTCGAAGCGGGCATTGTCGGCGCGGACGTAGACTCGACGCGGACGTCGCCTCGCAACGCTCGCGTGGCCCGCACTGGGAGGGCGCTGACAAGCAATCACAGCAACTTGGGGTCTCGCCGAAGCGGCCGGCCCGTTGCGCCCGATGCGTGGCACAGCCCTGCTGGCCTGCGGCGCTCGGTGCAAGATGTCTATGATATCGTCTTTTCAGCGGGAGCCTGACCGAGCCGGGCGCCACCGGCCGGTTCGGTGCTGGGGGTGCACAGCATGGCAGTACGACGGCTGACGATGGCGCTCTTTCTGACGTTGGCGGTGCTCTTCGACCTCTCGTCTGGCGCGGCGCTCGCGAGGGGCGACGATCCCGCCGGGCAGGTGGCGACCGCCAGGCGCGCGGCCCAGGCGCCGCTCGCTGCTGCCACCTGGGTTTCGAGCGGCCTGAACGGCACGTCTCCGCAGGGACTCGCCGTCGACCCTCGGACGCCGACCACGATGTACGCGGCGACCGTCTCCGGCGTCTTCAAGTCCACCGATGGCGGGCGCACCTGGCGCGGCGGGCAGGGCACGACGCTTGCCTGGGTGTTCACGGTCGAGATCGACCCAAACAACTCGTCGATCCTCTATGCCGGCACGGCGAACGACGGCATCTTCAAGAGCACCGACGGCGGGGCGACCTGGCACGCCAGCAACACGGGCCTCATCGCCCCGGACATCTACGCCATCACCGTTGCCCCGAGCAACTCGAACGTGGTCTACGCCGGCATCAACAGTTCTGGCAACCCCGGCCTGTACAAGAGCACCAACGCCGGCGCGAGCTGGACCGCCATCGGTACGAACTACATCGGCGCGTCGAGGGTCGTCGGCCTGCTGGTCGATCCGACCGATGCGAACAAGATCGTTGTCGGGCAGGACGGCTCGTTCATGTACCGAAGCACCGATGGCGGCGCCACGTTCCAGATGATCGGCAGCGGACTGCCCACCGACTGCTGCGGCGGCGGAGGCGCGACCTCGCCGCCGGCCATCTTTTCCCTCGTGATGCACCCGACCGCGCCGAGCACGCTGTTCACCGGCGGCTACCGGGGCATCCACTGGTCCGTCAACAATGGCACGAACTGGACACGGAGAAGCACGGGCCTCGGAGACGAATGGGTGAACGCCCTCGTGTTCAACCCGCTGTACCCCTCGATCATGTACGCCTCGACGACGACCATGGGCGACCCTGTCTACGTCACGACCAACGGCGGCCAGGACTGGGAGCCACTGGTTGACACGCCCGGCGGCAACTGGATCACCCTGCTCGGGAGCGCCCTCGGCACGCCGCCCGTGCTCTTCGCGGCGAGCGGCGGCGATCTGCTCCGGCTCGACCTCGAATCGGGGCCGACCCCCATCGACGGCGTCGTGCAGCAGATCGGCGCCACCGGGACGTACCTGCCAGCCGATCCGCGCGCGCCGGCCGGCGTCTACCGGATCCTCTTCACGTTCCGGAACGCGAGTCAGCGGACGTTTGCCGACCTGCAGGCGCGCATCACCGCGCTGACCGTCGGCCACATCCTGGCCAACCGCGATGGCGCGCCGACCAGCACGCCGGCCGGGGTGGGGGCGATCCTCTCCATACAAGGCGGGACGCTCGGGTCAGACGGGATGCTGTCGCCGAATGAGACGTTCTCCCAGGTCGTCGACGTAGGGTTGCAGCGTCGAGAGGCGTTCCAGATCAAGTTCACGGGCATCGGCGTGCCGGTCCAGATCGGCGCCCAGGCGGCCTCGGAGCGGTCGTCCCGCCAGTCGAGCACAGCCATCCTGGAGGCGAGCGCCGAGTTCACCCCGACGCTCGACGAGCAGCCCTCGCCGCTGCCAACGCCCACCGTCCCGACGCCCGGCCCGCAGCCGCCGAAGCCCGCCGCGTGCTCTCCCCGCCCGAAGATCGAGGTGCGGACCGCGCAGGACGGCGCCGGCCAGCTCATCGCGACGGTCACCACCGAGGCTACCTCCGCCCGGCCAGACAACGCCCTCAAAGCCGTTCGCGTCACCGGGCTGAGCAACGCGACGGTTCAGGTCGTCGGCGGGGCGGCCATCACGGGCGGCAGCGCCTACACGCCGCCGCCCGGGCAGCGCGAGGCCCGGCTGCTGGTCACGCGGGAGCAGCCCGGGCCGATGACGGCGCACCTGGAGATCGAGGACAGTTGTGGCACGCACACCACCTTCGTGGGGGCCGGCGCGGGCGTACGCTGACGGGTCATCAGGCCGGGCTGCCCACACCCCCTGACCCAGTCGGAGGGTGTGGGCCCTTCCCGCTGGCTCGGCGCTCAGCCGCGCGATCGCTACCGGCTCGGCATCAGCGCCGACGCGCGCCGCTGCATCACCAGCAGGTTGACCACCAGGCACCCGAGCGCAATCTCTGAGAGCAGCATGAAGCCGATGGAGTAGGCCCCCGTTGCATCTCGGACGAGGCCCATCAGGATCGGCGGGAAGAAGCCGCCCAGCCCCCCCGCCGCGCCCACCAGGCCCGTCACCGCGCCCGTCTCCTGGGGAAACGTCTCGGCCACCAGCTTGAAGACCGCGCCGTTCCCCAGCCCGAGCGCCGCCGCCATCCCCAGGAACGCCACGGTCAGCACGGGGATATTTGGCTGGAACGCCAGCACAATCGGCAACAGCGCCACCATCAGGAACGTCAGGTTCAGGACCGGCGCGCCCCCCCAGCGGTCGGCCAGCATCCCGCCGACCGGCCGCAGGAGCGTCGCCAGCACGACGAAGCCGGCCGCCCGGCTCGCAGCGTCGGCCCGCTCCAGCCCGAAGGCGTCCACCAGGAAGGTCGGCAGGTACACCGAGATGGCGACGAACCCACCGAAGGTCAGGAAGTAGAAGAGGCTCAGCACCCAGGCGGTCGGGCGCTTGAGCGGCGAGAGCCGCGCCGCCAGCGAGGCCGTCGGTCGCGGTCCGGGCGCGTCCCGCCCGAACAGGAAGACCAGCACCCCCATGACCAGCACGACCGGCACGAACACCCAGAAGGCGAACGGCCAGCCCCAGGCCGTCGCCACGGGCGGCGCGCTCAGCGCGGCGATGGCCGTCCCGATGTTCCCCATGCCGTAGATGCCAAGCGCCAGCCCCTGCCGCGCCGGCGGGAACCAGCGCACCACGAACGGCACCCCGATGGCGAAGACCGCCCCGGCCACGCCCAGGATGAACGCCACCGCCAGCAGCGACGAGAAGCCGCCGGTCAGGCCGGCCAGCACCAGCGGCACGGTCAGGAAGAACAGGAAGACGGTAAAGACGAGCCGGCCGCCGTAGCGGTCCGTCACGATGCCGAGCGGGATGCGCGCCACCGACCCCAGCACGACCGGGACCGCCACCAGGATGCCGGCCTCGGTGGCGGTCAGTCCCCACTGCTGCCGAAACAGCGGCGCGAGCGGCGCGAGCAGCCCCCACACGGCAAACCCGACGGTCATCGACAGCGTCGCCAGCGCCAGGGCGATCCAGGCAGTCCGCCCGGCCGGCGCAGGCGTCATGGACACCGGCCGGCCGCCGCTTGCGCGCGGCTGGCCCGCACCACGCCTGCCCGCACCCTGCGTGTTCGATGCGTGGCTGGGCGCGCTCGTGGGAGCGCCGCCTCCGGTGCGCCTTCTTGCCACCGTTCCCCTCCAGACCGGGTCAGCGGGCCAGCCGTGGCCGCCGCCCCAGCACCTTCAGCACGAGGATGCCGCCGAGGAAGATCAGCCCCGAGACGACGGCCAGCAGCCAGACCTGCCGGCCCTGCCCGCCCAGGTACAACTCCAGCGCCACCGTCAGCAGCCAGAGTTGAATGGTCATCAGCAGGAGGCCGAGCATCAGCGCCGCCATCACCACGGCAATCTGCCCGGGCGGTGGCGAGTGGCCTTCCGCGCCGTCCACTGGCGAGCGGTAGACCGAGGGCGCTCCCCATGTGGGGACCCCGTCCGCCCCCGGGCCATTCAGCGGGCCGCGCTCGGGCGTCATGGCATCTCCTCCAGGGCGACGAGCATGTCGCCGTCGCGGCGCAGCGCGATCTGCGGCAGCCGCCGCTGTGGCGGCCCGGCCACGGCCTCGCCGGTCTCCATGTCGAAGACGCCCTCGTGGCACGGGCAGTAGAGCCGCCGCTGCTCGGGCTGAAAGTAGACGGCGCACGACAGGTGCGTACACTTCTGGCTGAACGCCACGAAGCGGTCGCCCGGCAGATGCAGCAGCACGGCCTGGTCGTCTGGCTCGGGGTAGTTGAAGTAGTGGGCCGCCCCCTCGGGCACGTCTGTCGCCCGCACGATGGGCTTCGGCGAGCCGCGCCGCCGATTGTCGATCCAGCCCAGCACGGCCAGCAGCGCCGTGCCGGCAAACAGTGACCCTGACGCCAACACCGCGAACCGCAACATCTCGCGCCGCGAGACGAGGTCGTCGGCGTCCCAGTGGTAGGGGAAGGCCGCCCGCCAGCGGCCGGGGCGCACGGTGGCCGGGATCGGCAGCCCCTGGGCCGCCATCCGGGCGATGTTGCTCGCACGCTCGCTCATAAGACCCAGGCCTCCTGGCGCGACCGCTCGGGCTGGCCGGCCTCGGCGCGGGCCTCGCGGAGCAGCCCGGCCAGGTCCAGGGCCGGCGTCTCAGCCGCCACGACCTGGTAGACCCTCGTCCTGACCGTCTGCGTCCCGAAGTCCGTGAGGTTGATCGCCCGTCCCTGCCGCTGGTTGGCGAACTCCTCGTAGTCGCCGTACCAGAGCGCCTGCGTCGGGCAGGCCTGGGCGCACCACGGCTTCAAGTCCTGAGCGGTACGGTCGTAGCAGAGGTTGCACTTCTTCATCAGCCGCGCTTCCACATCAAACTTGGGCACGCCAAACGGGCAGGCGAACACGCAGTTCCGGCAGCCGATGCACCGCGACGGCTCGGCCTGCTGCACCACGCCCTCCGGCGTGATCTGAATCGCCAGGACCGGGCAGACCTGGGCGCACGGCGCGACCGGGTCCACGCAGTGCATGCAGACCGTGGGTTGAGTCGCAACGCTCCAGCCACGGTCCACGAAATCGACCATGACCATGCTCTCGCCCTTGTGGGAGTCGCACTCCCGGCAGGCGGCTTCGCAGGCCCGGCAGCCGATGCAGCGCGACGGATCGACAAACAGCGTCTTGATCGCCACCAGCGCACGCTCCTCCCAGAACCGTCTAGAAACGCTTCGCTTCCTGGCTGGCCGGCGTCTTGGTCTCGCCGACGGCGTACGGGAACATCTTCGGATCGGTCTGCGGCGTGTAGTTGACGCGCGCAGCCCGATCCCCCTCCCCGAGGTCGAGCGGCCGGCCGTCCAGCCGCTCGACGGCGGCGGCGCAGGCCTTGTACTCGGGGATCTTGCAGGCGGGGTCCACGGCCGGGTTGGTCAACTGGTTGGCGGCCCCCAGGTGGCCGTAGTGGAACGGGATGAAGAGGGTGTCCGGGCGGATCGTCGGGACGACGACGGCCTTCAGGTCCATCGCGCCGCGCGGCGTCCGCACCCGCACGATCTCGTGGTCCCGGATGCCCAGCCGCTCGGCCATCATCGGGTGGATCTCGACCCACGGCTCGGGCGCCTGGGCGTTGAGGAAGCCGAGCCGCCGCGTCTGGGTGCCGCTCAGGTAGTGGTAGACCACCCGGCCGGTCGTCAGGCGGAACGGGTACGCCTCGCTCGGCTCCTCGGCCGGCGGCTCGTAGCGGAGCGGGGACATCCGCGCCCGGCCGTCCGGGTGCCCGAACCGCTCCTCGAAGAGGCGCGGCGTGCCGGGGTGATCCTCGGTCGGGCAGGGCCAGAAGACGCCGTCCTGGGCATCGATCTTCTCCCAGGTGACGCCGTAGTAGTCCGAGACGCCGCCCTTCGAGGCCAGCCGCAGCTCGTCGAAGATCTGGCGGGTGCCTGCGTACTGGAAGAACTGCCCGCGACCCATCCGCCGCGCCAGCTCCGAAAGGATCTGCCAGTCACGGCGGGCCTCGCCGGGCGGCTCGGCGGCCCGGTTGATCTTGACGATGCGCCCTTCGAGATTGGTCGTCGTCCCCTCGTCCTCGCACCAGACCGTGCCGGGCAGCACCACGTCCGCCCGCTCAGCCGTCTCCGAGAGGAAGAAGTCGATCACCACCAGCGGATCGAGCGCGTCGAGCGCCCGCGCCACCGTCTGGTTGTCCGGCAGCGAGACCATCAAGTTGGAGCAGAGGATCAAGCAGCTCTTGATGGTCCCGTCGGCCATCAGCTTGACCATCTCGGTAGCGGCGGCGCCCTCCTGTGGCAGCTCCGGCTCCGGGATGCCCCAGACGTCCGCGATGTACTGTCGCTCCTCCAGCACGTCGATGTGCCGGTAGCCGGGCAGCTGGTTCGCCTTCTGCCCGACTTCCCGCCCGCCCTGGCCGTTGCCCTGGCCGGTGATCATCATCGTGCCGCCGCCGGGCTTGCCGACCTGCCCCCGTGCCAGGGCCAGGTTGATGCAGGCGAGGCAGTTGTTGATGCCGTGGGTGCTGTGCTCGATGCCGCGCGCATGCATGATCAGCGAGGTCGGGGCGCGGCCGTAGAGGCGGGCCGCCGCCACGATCCGCTCGGCCGGGACGCCGGTGATGCGCTCGGCCAGCTCGGGGGTGTACTCCTCGACGGCCGCGCGGACGTCCGCCCAGCCGGTCGTGCGGGCGGCCAGATACGCCTCGTCCACCAGCCCGTCGCGGATCACCTGCCGCAACATCACGTTGAGCAGGGCCACGTCCGTGCCCGGGCGGACCGGCAGCCAGAGATCGGCGGTGCGGGCGATGGGCGTCTCGCGCGGGTCGGCCACGATCAGGCTGGCGCCACGGTCGCGGGCCTGCCAGATCCACTGCATCACGATGGGGAAGCACTCGGCCACGTTGGAGCCGGCCACGAAGATGCAGTCCGCCAGCGGGATGTCGGTCATCGGCAGCGGCGAGCGGTCGATCCCGAACGCCCTGGCGTAGGCCGTGGCCGCCGAGGACATGCAGAGCCGCCCGTTGTAGTCGATGTGGCGGGTGCCCAGCCCGACCCGCGCAAACTTGCCGGTCAGGTAGCACTTCTCGTTGGTCATCGAGGAGCCGCTGTAGACGGCAACGGCGTCCCGGCCGTGCTCGGCCTGGATCGCCTGCCAGCGCCCGACGATGTAGTCCAGAGCCTCGTCCCAGGTGGCCCGTTCGAGCCGGCCGCCCTTCCCGCCCCGCCGGATCAGCGGATGGGTGAGGCGGTCCGGGTGACTCGCCTGCTGGTACGCCACGATTCCCTTCGGGCACAGCGAGCCGCGATTGTGGGGATAGTCACGCGGCTCGACGCCGATGACCTGCCCGTCGGCCACGCGCAGGTGCATCGCGCACTGGACGCCGCAAAACGAGCAGTGGGTGGGGACCAGCCGCTCGGGAACGCGGTCGGCGCCGGCCCACTCTGAGGGCGCGCGGCCGACCTGCTGGAAATCCTCGTTGACGTCACGCCGCTCGACAAAGGTGCCGCGATTGACGCTCATCGTGCCTCTGGTTTCCTGGTGAACTTGCCAGACCCTCACCCCGGCCCCGGAAGGGCCCTCACCCCCCGGCTCCGGAAGGGCCCTCACCCCCCGGCCCCCTCTCCCTGTGCGCGGGAGAGGGGGAGCAACGACGGCCTCGTGCGTCTCCCCCTCTCCCGCGCACAGGGAGAGGGGGTCGGGGGGTGAGGGCCCTTCCGGGGCCGGGGGGTGAGGGCCCTTCCGGTGTTCCGAAGGTGGCCTGAGATTAGACGAAACGATTGCCCATCAGCCGGTAGTACGCCTGCCCGCGCAGCACGCGCTTGCAGGTCGGGCAGTAATCCTGCATCGCGCCCTGCCCGTCGCCAAGCTCGTAGCGCTGCCCGAGATCGGCGAGCGTCGCCTTGAGATCGGCAACGAACTGCTCGGAGGGCAGCTCGCCGCCGCAGCGGGCGCAGGCGCCGGTCGAGCGCTCCGGGCCGTAGTGGGCAACATCCTGGTTGACGACCTGATACAGGGTGACGCCAATCGAGGCCGGTCGCTGCACGATGTGGAAGAACTTGCCGAACGGCAGCGAGAGCAGCCACGCGACCACCACCACCTGATGGGTGAGCGAGATAAACCAGTAGTAGCGGCCCTCCCACCACAGCGAGGATGCCGTCAGCATCAGCCCCGTCAGCGCGATGGCGAACAGCAGCACCAGCGGCAGCAGATCGAACCCGAACCGCTGGGTGACCAGCAGCCCGGCGTCTGTGATCCGCCGCCACATCGCGACGACCAGCCCGGCGATCAGCAGCACCGATGTGAAGTCGAGGGCGTGGTAGAGCACCCAGCCAAACGTCTCCTCGATGGGAAACGTCATCATCGGCAGCCCGAAGAACCATAGCTGATAGACGCCGGGATCGATGTAGGTGAAGCGCAGCCAGCCGAAGGTCAGCGGGAAGGTGATGGCGCAGGAGAGCACGACACCCCAGAAGATCGCCATGTGCGCGAACCAGCGCGACGTGCTGCGCTTGAGGATGAACGTCTGCGCGAAGATGTCCGTCCACCACGCGCGCGGGATCAGCGTGGTGTAGCGCAAGAAGTTGCGCCAGGACAGAAAATTGACCCAGCCGGCGCGGAAGTAGCGCCAGGTGGGCGGACGGGAGATCCAGCGGGTGTAGCGGTGGGTGATGGCCGCGGCGGCGAAGACCGTGCCCACGGCGTACCCGACGAGGGCCGAGTCGAAGTCCTTGAGGCCCCGCGAGCCGAGATAGATGAGCAGCACCAGCACCAGGCCGGCCGCTACCCCCAGTGTGGCAGCCGGCAGCTCACGTCGCACGCACGTCGTCTCCCCTCCACCGGGATCCTGGAGTGCATGTCCGGCATTGGACGCGAACGACCGGTACAAGAATCGTGCCAGGGGCGGGGACGCTCACCGCGGGAGACCTCGCCCTCCAGCCCGCTGCGCGGCGCAGCGGGCTGGAGGGCGAGGTTGCTTCGGGCCACTAGTACGCCGCGCGTAGCACCGCCGTCACCTCTTCGAGCGTCCGGAACGCGCGCGGCCCGCCAATCGAGCGCGGCGCGTGCTGCGCGAACACCCGCTCGGCGCAGGTCTGCACCATCTCCTCGGTCATGTTGTGCGAGCTGAGCGGCTCCTCGATCTCGCACTGGCCGCGGAGGCGTCGGACGGCGGCCAGCGCCCGCTCGGCCCCCTCGGTCGGTGAGAGTCCGGCCACGTTCTCCCCGAGCGCCTGCGCCACGCGGGTCAGCTTCTCTGGGCAGCCGGGCGCCACCCACTCCAGCACGTGCGGCAGCATCAGCCCGATCAGCCGGCCGTGCGGCAGGTGGGTCAGGTCGCCCAGCACCTCGGCGTAGGTGTGGACGTGGATCAGCCCGGCGTAGGGGAAGGCCGTGCCGACCATCGTCGCGGCGCAGAGCATTCCTGCCCGCGCCTCGATGTTCGCCCCGTTGGCGAACGCCTTCGGGAGGTTCTGGCCGATCATCTCGATGGCCGTCAGCAGCAGCGTGTCGGCGTACGGGTTGACCGAGCGCGTCAAGTATCCCTCGATGCCCTGCGAGAGCGCGTCGAAACCGGTATCTGCCGTCACGCGCGGGGGCATCGAGGTGGTCAGGAGCGGATCGCACAGGGCGACCGTCGGGCGGACGTGCGGCCCGCCGGCCCAGAGCTTGATACCGGACTCTGGATCGAAGACGCCGCAGCCGGAGGTGGCCTCCGCGCCGGTGCCGGCCGTGGTCGGCACGGTGATGACGTCCGGCCCCTTCTGCGAGGCGACCTTCGCCGGCGACCAGTCCGCTCCGGTCCGCCGCTGGGTGTACTCCTGGAACGTGCCGCCGTTGCCGATCAGCAGTGAGACGGCTTTGGCGCTGTCCATCGAGCTGCCGCCGCCGACCGCGACGATGATGTCGCAGGTGCGCTCGCGGTACATCGCCTCGGCGGCCTCGACCGATGCGAGGGTCGGCTCGGTGACGACGCCGTTGAACAGCTCGACGCGGACGCCGGCCTCGCGCAACGAGGCTTCGATAGTCTCGGTCAGCCCGAGGCGGTGCAGCATGCCGTCCGTCATGACCAGGGCTGCCGTGCCGCCCAGCCCTTTGGCGATGGAGCCGGCCTCCTTCGCCTTGCCCTGCCCGAACACCACGCGCGACATCGGACCGAAGCTGAAATCGTTGAGCCAGCTCACGTGACCTCCTGTCGTCCCGTCAGCGGGACGCTCCACAACGCTGTGGCAGACTGGCGGCGCACGCGCTGGGTGCGGGTGCGCCTGACGTGAGAGTGAGTGGGCCGCGGGCCGCCTGGGCGGTCGCGCCCGCGCCGTCGCCGGCGCACGGACAGGGTAGCGCACGGCAGGCAGATCGTGCGGCCCGGCGGTCGCCAGCAACAGGGCCACAGCCCGCGAGAAGGGCGGTGCTTCTGACAGCGGGGAT
This sequence comes from Chloroflexota bacterium, assembly GCA_020850535.1. Classification (NCBI taxonomy): domain Bacteria; kingdom Bacillati; phylum Chloroflexota; species Chloroflexota bacterium. Next base: position 17,874 of record JADZEM010000124.1, on the reverse strand, counting down.
TGTCTTCTTGTCGGAAGCGTCCGCCGTGAATGCGCGTCGGCCTGCGTTCACGCATGACGGGTTGATTGTGGACTCACGAGATGGGCTGGCGGTCTGCGTGCAGGTTGACGGCGTCCCACGTGAGGCGGTCAATGCACCGGACATAGCGGTACGACAGGCGCTGAACAGCGTCTCCGGGCACCCGGCCTGGGACCGTGGTGGATACGGTCAGCGCGAGCCCATCGTCGATGTCGGATGCCCCGGCCGGCCAGTCATGACCGCCCCGAGCGTCTGGCGCGACGGCAGCTCGTTCGTCGGCGTGCCACGTCCCCGAGTCTCGGTGCCGAGTCCCTACCGTGTGTGGGTCAACGTCCTCTCGGACCAACGCATCGCCGAGGTCTTCGTCGGGTATCCGGTCCGCCTACGGACCCAGGCTGAAGAGATCTACTGCAACCCACCTGTGGGATCCACGCCGTCGTGCGAGGCGACAGCGCTCGGCGCCTATCTGACGGCCGGGGAGTTCAACGATCCGTCCCTGCTGAAAGAGGCGCTGACGTTTGCGCTGAACCTGGGCGGGCTGGGCCTCCCGCTGGGCGCCCAATTGCGCTGACGCCGTCCCCGACCACAAGTCCTTGACGACAGACACGAAGCCTCGACGTCAGACGTCAGAGGACTGGCTTGCGATGATGCGTCGGCGTTCGTTCGGTAGGACCTACGACGCCAGATCCTCGGCGGCGGCGTTCTCAGAAGCCGCGGTGGCGGTGCGGGGCGCCAGCGGCACCGGCAGCAGGATGCCCGCGCTCGGCGTGACGAACGTCTCCGCCAGGTGGCTCGGGACCGGCGGGCTGAAATAGTAGCCTTGCCCGTAGTCGCACTGGAGCGCCCGCAACGCTTCCAACTGCTCCGCCGTCTCGATCCCCTCCGCCACCACCTGCATGCCGAGGTCGCCGGCCAGCGTCACGATGGACCGCACAATCGCGTCGTCGCCGGGGTCCGTCCCGAGCCGCCAGATGAACGACTTGTCCACCTTCAGCACCGAGATCGGGAAGCGCCGCAGGTACGCCAGCGACGAGTACCCCGTCCCGAAGTCGTCCACCACCAGCTGGATCGAGAGGCCCTTCAGCTCGTCCAGCCGCTGAATGGTCCGCTCCACGTCGTGCATCATCATGCTCTCGGTCAGCTCCAGCTTCAGGTGCGTCGGGTTGAAGCCCGTCTCCTCCAGCACCCACGCCACCGTCTCCACCAGGTCCGGGCTCTGGAACTGTCGCGCCGAGACGTTCACGCTCAGCAGCAGGCCGCGCCCGTTGCAGCGCTCCTCCTGCCACACCTGGACCTGCCGGCAGGCCTCCTCCAGCACCCACGCGCCAATCGGCACGATCATCCCCGTCTCTTCCGCCAGCGGGATGAACTCGGCCGGGGAGATCAACCCCCGATCCGGATGCTGCCAGCGCACCAGCGCCTCGAAGCCCACCACCGCCGCCGTGTCGATGCGGACCAGCGGCTGGTAGTAGACCCGCAACTCCTGCCGCTCGATGGCCCGCCGCAACGCCGTCTCCAGCGCCAGCCGCTCCGAGGCCTGAGCGTTCATCGTGTGGTCGAAGACCTCCGAGCGGGCCTTGCCGTTCGCCTTCGCGCGGTACATCGCCAGGTCGGCGTCGCGCAGCAGATCGTCCGGGCGGCTGTGCGAGGGGCCGCTCACGACGATGCCGATGCTCAGGCTGGCGAAGACCTCCCGCCGGTTCAAGATGAACGGCGAGACCATCTGCTCCTGGATCCGCTCGGCGAGGCGGCGCGCGCCGTCCTCCGTCCACACGTCCTCGATCAGGATCGCGAACTCGTCGCCGCTCAGGCGAGCCAGCGTATCCTCGTGGCGCAGGCACTCCTTGATGCGCTCGGCCAGGGTGTTCAACAATTGGTCGCCAACGGCGTGCCCCAGGCTGTCGTTGATGACCTTGAAGTTGTCCAGATCCAGGAACATCACGGCGACGCCGCCCTCCTGGCCGGCCGCCTGGGCCCGCGCCATCGCCCGCTCGACACGGTCCACAAACAGGGTTCGGTTCGGCAGGTCCGTCAGCGAGTCGTGGAACGCCTGGTAGCGCAGGGCCTGCTCGAACTCCTTGCGCTCGGTGATGTCGCGGAAAGTGGTGACGATGCCGTTCACACGCGGATCGCGCAACAGGTTCGTCGCCACGACCTCGAAGTAGCACCACGACTCGTCCGCAAGGCGCAGCCGCATCTCGGCGGCCATGCTCAGGCGCGGACGGGTCAGCGCCTGGGCCAGCAGGTCCCGCGCGATCTCCACATCCTCGGCGTGCACCAGCGTGTAGAGGCTGGCGTTCTTCAGCGCGTCCGCCGAGTAGCCCCAGATGCGGCTGGCAGACGGGCTGTGGAAGGCGATGCCGCCGTGCACGCTCAGGATGGTGATGACGTCCGAGGTGTTGAGCACCAGCGAGCGGAAGCGCTCCTCATGCTGGCGGCGGGCCTTGCTGTACTCTTCGAGGGCCGTCAGCTTGGATGCAGCGGTTGTCGCGGCGCGGCGCGCGCGCACGGACCGCAACGCCATCAGGGTCGCCAGCACGACGAGCGCCAGCATGACGAGGCCAGCCAGGTCGTGCAGCACGTCGAATGTCTGCCAGCCCACCTGTGCGCCCGTGGTCAGCGTGTCGGCCAGGGCACGCGGCGGCTCGATGGCCACGCTTGCGCTACCACCACCGACGCCAATGTCGCGCACGGTCTGTATCACCAGACGGCACTCCCCATGTCCCCATGCCCCCTGCTTGAGACCAACGGAGCCGGTCGCCAGAAGGTGACCAGATGGACATCGCTCTTTCGCAGTCCCTTCTTGAGTATCGGCGCACCTGTGCCTGTTCAACAGGGGGGATCCTGGGCCAGTCTCGCCGGAGCAGCCAGGATGGATCGGGCGTGGCTGTCCCTTCGGCCTCCTTCTGTGCGTTGAGACATGCGGAGGAGTGACGCGAGGCCAGGGCGGCCGGCGCTCGATGGGTCCCTATCATCTGGGGCTTCCGTCAAGATGCCGAGTCGGCTTCCACCTGTGGGAGTGCGGGTCGTAGCGCAGGGGTGGCGCAGGCTCGACGTCGTCGCACACACCACTCAGTCCGCCAGTGTCCGCCGCGCACCTGGAAGAGCGTCCTGTGGGGGAGGAGGAGCAGCGCATGCGTGCAGAGTCCGTGCAGCCGCCATCCAGCCTGCCCGTCCCCGGCGCTGCCGCCCACGCCGCAGACGACGGCGAGCTGGTCGGACGCTGCCTCGACGGCGACGACGCCGCCTGGCACGAGCTGATCGGGCGGTACGCGCGGCTGGTCGAAGCGGTGATCCGCCGCTACCACCTGCCGGCCGAAGAGGCCGCCGACGCCTTCCAGGATGTCTGGGTCGCACTCTGGCGCAGTCTTGCGAGCGTCCGTTCGCAAGAACGCCTCGGGCCATGGCTCGTCACGACGGCCGGCCGAACCGCCTGGGACGCCCGCAAGCGGCTGGCGCGCCGCCACGAGAGCCAGCAGCCGGATGGCGCGCTCGACATCATGGTGGACCCGGCCGCGGACCCCGAGCACGACGCCATCGAGCGGGAGACCAGCCTGCGGGTGCGGGCGGCCTTCGCCACGCTCTCGCCGCGCTGCCGGAAGCTGCTCAAGGCCCTCTTCTTTGACGAGACCGTCTCCTACGCCGAGATCGCCCAGGAGCTGGGCTGCTCGGCCAACAGCATCGGACCGATCCGAGGAAGGTGTTTTCGGGAGTTGCGCGATGCCCTCGCTGACCGCTGAAGTGCTGTACGACACCCAGACCGTCTCGCTGCCGTACGGCGTCCGTACGGTGCGCGGCCATGAGCGCCGTCTGCTGTTCACGGCAGCCGAGTACGAGATCGTGCTGGAAGTCGTGGCCGGCGAAGCGGCCGGCTGGCTGCGGCTGGCCGGGCAGCTGCTGGCCGATGGCGAGCCGGTCCCGGCCGCCATCATCTCCCTGGAGGACGGCGTCTCAACCGAGACGGACCTCGAGGGCCGCTTCAAGCTGGTGCAGGGGCTGGCTGTGCGCTGCGGCTTCTGGGCACAGGCCGGCGACATGCTGATCATCGTGCCGCCGTTCGACATCGGCACGGCGCTGGCAGGAGCCGCATAGGCATGGCAAAGAGACCTCAGGCTGCCGGCCGGGCGGGCGGACCTCACGCCCCCAGCCCCGCGGGCGGACCTCACCCCCCGACCCCCTCTCCGACGCGGAGAGGGGGAGATGGCCCGGCGGACCGCCCGATCCGGACGCGCTCGGGCAGCCGGCGCGGCATCCTCAGTCCACTGCCTCGGCCGCACACCTTTGTCGATTTTCCGAGCAGCCCGCTGCCGCAGCCGGCCATCCCGACGCCGGCCTGCGTGGCGCCCGGGCAGTCCGTACAGGACGCCGAAGCGCTGCACGCCCAGCGCTACCAGCAGTGGACCGCGACGGCCGCCTCGATCGACAAGCTCAACCGCAGCAACCCGTGCCTCGGGCTGGAGACGGCCTCATCCTGGCTGACCCAGGAGCGGGCCGCCGACTGCGCCGAAGGCATCGCCCGGGCGATGCGCTCGCACGCGCACGCCCTGCGCTTTCTGGGCCAGTACGACGACGCCATCCAGCAGTACGAAGAGGCCGAGTCACGCTTCGACGCGCTCGGGCTGCCCGCCGAGACCGCGCGGACCCAGGTCGGGCACGTCACGGCCCTGCGCTACAAGGGCCGGTACGACGACGCCGTCACGCTGGCCCAGGACAGCCGCGCCTTCTTCCTGGAGCGCGGCGACGACCTCTCGGCGGCCAAGCAGTCGCTGAACCTCGGGACGCTCTACCGCCCGATGGGCCGCCTGCGCGACGCCGCCCGCGCCTACCGCGACGCCCGCAACGAGTTCCGCCGCCTGGGCGAGCGCTCGTTCCTGGCGGACGTCGAGCAGAACCTCGGCAATGTGCTGGTCGATCTCGGGCAGTATGAGGAGGCGCTGAGCCACCTGCGGGCCGCCGAGCGCATCCGCCGGCAGCTCGGTCTCCAGACCGAGGTCGCGCTGACGCTGATGAACATCGGCATCCTCTCGTATCGGCGTGGCGACTACGGCCGGGCGCTCCAGGCGCTGACCGAGTCCGGCCAGATCTACGAGAGCCTGGGCGTCGACCGGGGCGCCCGGCTGGTCGACCTTGAGATGCTGCCGGCCTGCATCGCGCTGAACCTCCGCGAGGAGTCCAGCGCGGCGGCCGAGCGGGCCATCGAGGGGCTGCGGCGGCTGAGCATGCCGTTCGAGCTGGGGCAGGCGCTGCTCTGGGCTGGGCGGCTGGCCGAGGCGGCCGGCGACGTGGATCTCGCCCGGGCGCACACCGCTGAGGCCCGCGCCATCTTCGGCGAGATGGGCAACCGTCTCTGGGAAGACTCGGCGCGGCTCCAGGAGGCCGGCCTGCTGACGCGGACAGCCACGCTGGCCCCGGAATCCGTGAACGCCGACGAATTGTTGCAGCACCTCGACGGGTGCCGCGCCGCGACCGGCTCGCTCGAAGGGGCCGGCGCGCTCGACCGTGCGGCCTTCGGCCTGCTGGTCGAGGGGGCAGTGCTGGCGCTGCTCGGGGATCTGGAGCAGGCCACCGCCTGCTACGAGCGCGCCCGCGACGCCGCCAGCACCCTCAACGCCGATCACCTGCTGTTCCAGGCGCACGAGGCGCTCGGGGCGCTGCTCGAGTCCGCCTCGCCGGCCGAGGCCGCCGAAAGCTACCGCAAGGCCGTCGAGCACCTGGAAGCCGTCCGCTCGCGGGCCGTGGCCGCCGAGCTGAAAGTCGCCTTCCTGACCGACAAGGCTGACGTCTACGAGCGGCTGGTCGGGCTGCTGGTGCGCGAGCCGTCGCCGGAGTCCGTGGCCGAGGCGTACCGGTACGTCGAGCGGTCGAAGTCGCGGGCGCTGCTGGACGACGTGCTGGCCGGCGCAAGCGGACCGGCCAGGTCGCGGCGCACGAAAGCGTCGCGGCTGGCCCAGCGGGTCCGCGACCTCCGCACCCAGTTGAGCGCGGCCTACCTCGCGGCCTACGAAGGGAACGTGGCCCCGACCGGCGACGCCCTGGCGCAGTCGCCCAGGTCCGGCACCGGCGACTCGATTGCCGACCTCGAGGCGGCCCTGGCGCGGGCGGCTCGGCAGCTCGAGCTGGCCGGCGGCAGCGAGCGGCCGGCGGCCGGCAACGGGGGGCACGTCGATCAGGTGGCGCTGGCCGAGACGCCCCTCCCAGAGAACCATGTCCTGATCGAGTACTACAGCGTCGGGCAGGAGCTGGTGGCGTTCGTGCGGCGCGGCGCGGAGGTCGAGCTGCGGCCGGTCGCGCCACTCGACGAGGCCGAAGCGCTGGTGGACAAGCTCAGCTTCCAGATCGGCAAGTGCGCGCTCGGCACCGGGTACGTGATGAGCAAGCTCGAGATGCTGCGAAAGGGCATCGACCGCTGCCTCAATCAGCTTTACACCCTGATCGTCGGCCCGGTCGAAGACCTCCTGCGCGAGGGCGACTCGCTGATCGTGGTGCCGCACGGGGCGCTGCACGGCCTGCCGTTCCACGCCTTCCACGACGGCGCGGGCTACCTGATCGACCGGTACGCCATCACCGTCGCGCCGAGCGCCGCCGTGCTGCACGTCTGCCGGGGCGTGGCACGCCCCATCGGCGACCGGGCGATGGTCGTCGGGATCGACGATCCGAGCCTGCCGTCCGTCCCCGAAGAGGTTGCGGCCGTCAGTGCAACCTGGGATTCGGCGAAGGTGGCCCAGGGGCCGCGCGCGACATCCAGGGTACTCAAGCGGCACGCCGGAACCTTCGACGTGCTCCACCTGGCGACGCACGGCGTCTTCCGCGCCGACAACCCCGGCTTCTCCTCGATCAAGCTGGCGGACGCCTGGCTGACGGTCAAGGATCTGGCCGAGGTGGCGCGGGGCGCGCAACTGGTGACGCTCTCGGCCTGCGAGACGGGCGTGAGCGGCATCACGGCCGGTGACGAGGTGATGGGCCTGACGAGAGGATTGCTGAGCGCCGGCTGCGCCTCGGTGGTCGCCAGCCTCTGGACGGTGAGCGACGAGAGCACGGCCCGCCTGATGGGGCGGTTCTACGGCAGCCTGCGCGACGGCGCGCCGCCAGCCGAGGCATTGCGGACGGCGATGCTGGCGATCCGCGAGCAGTACAACCATCCGTACTTCTGGGCGCCGTTCGTGGTGGTGGGCGACGGCCTGACCAGCGGACGATAGCGGGTGGCAGTGGGGGCTGCCGCATGAGCGGGTGCTGGGGAGCACGTTGGGGGAGTGGGATCGAGCTGATGTATCGACTTGATCAGTTTCTCAGCGCGCGCTCGGCCTTCGGGCCGCGCTTCAGCCAGGACGGCACACGGCTGTTCTTCCTGTCCGACCTGACTGGTGCGCCTGGCCTGTGGTCCGTCCGACTCGACGCTGAAGGGCGCTGGCCGGAGCCGGTCGGCGTCTCGTTCGACCGGGTGACGGGCGCCTGGCCCGGCCCCGGCTCCGAGCGACTGGTCGTGGCCGCCGACGTGGGCGGCAACGAGCGCACCCAGCTCTCACTGATCGAGCGGCCCGGCGTGACGCCGCGCCTGCTCACCCACATGCCCGACGCGATCCACCAGTTCGGCGGGTGGCACCCGAACGGGCGGCAGATCGCCTACGCCTCCAACGAGCGCAACGCCCGCTTCTTCGACGCCTACCTGCTGGACGTTGAAACGGGCGAGCGCCGCCACGTCTTCCCCGGCGAGGGCCAGGAAGAGGGCGCCTACTACGCCTGCGGCGTCTCGCCAGATGGCGCGCGGCTGCTGCTCCAGGAGGCCGGCTCGGCCTGGGAGCACGCGGTGTACGTCCTTGAACTGGCGAGCGGCGTGGCCCGCCGCCTGACGGCCGGCCACACCCCGGCCGCACCCACCCCGGCCCGTTACCGCCAGCTTGCCTGGGGCGCGGACAGCCGGACCGCCTACTGCGTCACGGACCAGGGGCGCGACTTCCTGGGGCTGGCCGCCCTCGACACGGACACGGGCAGCCTCCGCTGGCTGGCCTGCCCGGACTGGGACATCGACGACGTCGCCGTCGCTCCGGACGGGAGCAAGATCGCCTATCAGATCAACGTGGACGGCTACTCCGAGGTCTGGGTCCACGAGATGGCGACCGGCCAGGAGACGGCCATCCCGATCCCGACTGGGCAGGCCTACGAGCCGTACAAGTGGCTGCCAACGTTCTCCTGGTCGCCGGACGGCCGGCAGCTGGCATTCACCTTCTCGGCGGCGGACCGGCCGGCCAGCCTCTACGTTGCCACGCCCGAGACGGTGCAGACCGACGGTGCGCCGCGCCGGGTGACGGACACCTGGGCCGGCGGCCTCGACCTGGACCGCCTGGCCCCGGCCGAGTTGGTCCACTACCCGACGTTCGACGGCCGCGAGATCCCGGCCTTCGTCTACCGGCCGCACGAACACACGGCGGACGGCACGGCCCCGGCCCTCTTCTACATGCACGGCGGCCCGGAGTCGCAGATTCGGACGATGTATAACGGCGTCATCCAGTACTTCGTCCACCGGGGCTTTGTGGTGGTTGCGCCGAACGTGCGCGGCAGTCTCGGCTACGGGACGCCGTACGTCCACCTGGACGACGTCGCGCTACGCCCAGACTCCGTCCGCGATCTCGCAGAGGCGGCGCGCTGGGCGGCCCGGGCCGGGCTGGCCCATCCGCGGCGGCTCGCGGTGATGGGCGCGAGCTACGGCGGCTACATGGTGCTGGCGGCTCTCACCGAGAACCCGGAGTTGTGGGCGGCTGGCGTGGACATCGTCGGCATCGCCAACTTCGTGACGTTCCTGGAGAACACCGGCCCGTGGCGGCGGCATCATCGGGAGGTCGAGTACGGCTCGCTGGCCCACGACCGCGCCGTGCTGGAAGCGATCTCCCCGATCCACAAGGCAGACAGGATCGTCGCGCCGCTGATGGTGATCCACGGGGCGAACGATCCGCGCGTCCCGATCCACGAGGCCGAGCAGATCGTCCAGACGCTCAAGTCGCGCGGGCGGACGGTGGAGTACCTGCGCTACGAGGACGAGGGGCACGGGCTGGCGAAGCTGAAGAATCGGCTGACAGCCTACCCTCAGGTGGCGGACTTCCTGGAGCGCCACCTCGCACTGACGCCGGCCGACGTCGAGGCGAGCGGCCCGGCTGTGCCACCGTCCTCGCTCACCCTGTCCACTGCTGCACCGGTAACCAGCCCGACAGTGGTGTAGGTCGGCAGACGGTCAGAGAAGCGCTGAGGAGAGGTCGCGACCCCCATTTGTCATCCTGAGCGGGGCGAAGGACCTCACCCGCCGACCGTCAACGCTTGTGCTACCTGTTGGCCGTCAACGTGCACCTCGCCCGCCGACCGTCGAGTGTCGCGCCAGCGGGTGAGATCCTTCGTTCCGCTCGCAAGCTCGCTCCACTCAGGATGACAATGGGGTGTTGCCTGGCAGGGCGATTGCATGTTCGTCGGTGTTCCCACACCGTCGCGAAACGCGCAGGCGGGGGTTGAAACCCCCGCCTACAGTCGTTCCGTCGCTGCGCGACGGGCACCGGGCAGAGCATCGACGGGTGAGACTGGGGCGTCGCGAAGCGACTGCAGGATGGTAGGCGGGGCTTTCAAGCCCCGACGACGCTGCACGGCAAGCCCAACGTGCAATCGCCCTGTGTTGCCTGGTGCCATGCACGGATGCTGGCCCTGGCAGAGATATCCGATCTGGGCGGCTCTTGCGGGCGTCTCACCCCGTTGGAACGAGTGCGTGGCTGCATGGGCGCGCCGCCGAAATTGTACGGATGGCATCCTCGCGGCAGACCTCTCTAGTGAACGCAGGCGTCCAGGCCGCGCAGCGGGCGGCCAGCGGGTGCGTGCGTGGTGGCGGCTCCAGGGGGCACGAGAACATGATCGAGCAGAATCCGACGGCGGAGGGCGTCTTGCACGGAGCACGACAGGTCGCGCCGATCTTTCAGCTGCTGGGGGAGGGACGGCTCGCAGCCGATGCCGTCGAGGCACTGACTGCCGTGCTGAAAGCAGATGGCCTGCCGCTGGTGTCGCAGCAGCAACTGATCCGGGCCTGCCAGATCGCGCAGCAGCCGCGCCCAGCCGCCGCCGTCGAGCAGACGGACAGCCCGCTGCGCCGGCTGGTGGCGACGCTGGTCTACAACCTGGGCCCACGCACGGCTCGGGTGGGCGTCCGCGGCGCGACCGCGCTCGGGCACACGCTCCTGTTCGCCGCCGACGAGTACGAGGTGATGATCCAGGGCGCACCGGACTCCCGCCCGAGTCGGCATCTGCTGACGGGGCAGGTCTCCTGGGACGGCGAGCCGGTCCCACAGGCGACCGTCCTGCTGGAGAACGGCAGCCACCGCGCCGAGATGGACGCGGACGGCGACGGCAGCTTCCGGTTCCCCGGGCTGGAAGGCGGCAGCTACCAGCTCGACGTGTGGACCGGCAACGACCTGATCGTGTGCGCCCCCGTGGTGCTGGGACGGTAACGCTCCACGCCCTGCACCAGTCAGCGCGGGGACCACTTTAAGTAGCCCCGCGCGACAGGCCCGAGACCCTGAGACAGGCTCTGCAGCGTACCAGCCGAAAACACCCCCGCCCACTGAGCGGGGGTGTTCTGCAGGGCGATTGCATGATGGCCTCGTGGAGGCTACACGCCATGCTCCAGCGCCAGCACCCCGCTGGTCACCAGGGCCACCCCGCGCCAGAAGTCCGTCTCGGCGGCGGCCCGCACGTCCTCGCAGAAGCGATGCGCCCACTGGAGCACGTGCTCCCGCAGGAACTGACGGTGCGCCGTTGCCGCCGACGCATCGCCGCCGGCCGCCCGTTCGTCCAGCAGGGCCAGGAACAGCAACTCCAGCCCGATGTGGTCGTCGGCCTCGTCGGGGCGGGCCGTACGGATCGCCATCGTGCGGTAGGCCTGCCGTACGGCGTGCGTCGGCCAGTCGAAGAGCAGCCGCTCCTCAGTGCGGTAGACCGACTCCCACGGTGGGGCGGGCACGTGGCCCGGCCCCGCGAAGAGGGTGTAGAAGTCCCGGCGGATCGCCGCCGCCTCGGCCTCGGCCGGGCGGCCCTCAGCCGCCAACCGCTGCAACGATGGCCGCAGCAGCCCGAGGCCGCGGTCGATGACGCCGGCCTCGTCCTGGACGGGGAACTCGTCCAGCAGGCCGTCCCGCGCGAGGCCGGTCAGCCAGCCGGCGTCCGGCTCGGCAAGGTACATCGTCGCCAGGAAGCGGTACACAAGCGCCCGGACGAGCCGGGTATCAGCCGGCGCCAGCTGTTCGAGCATGACTCACCCGACCCGAATCGGCACGGCTGACCCGTAGAAGGCAGCCCGCGCGGCAAGCTCCCCGGCGATAGCCAGGAAGACGGCGAGGTACACCAGTCTCGGCGCGAGCGTGTGACGCACCCACAGCAGGGCCATCACCGCCGCCGCCAGCAGCAGCAGCACCACGCTGGCCCCGAGCGTCAGGACCATGTCGCCGGTCAGGACGGTCAGCGCCTGCCGCGCGAACGCCGAGCCTCCTCCCAGTTCGGCAAGGTAGAACGGCAGCGCCACCACCTGGCTGACCACCCCGAGCAGTCCGGCCGCCGCCGCGATGCCCACCACACTCGTCGCGGCGCGCGGCAGGGTCAGCAGCAGCAGGCCGCCGCCCAGCACCAGGTAGGCTGCCACGAACGAGACGGGCGTGAACGACGAGGTCCAGGCCGGGATGATGGTGCTCTGGTAGATGCGGCTCATCGCCAGCACCAGCACCAGCCCCGCCGCCGCCGTCAGCCAGCCGACGATCCTGCTCAGCGGCTGCGGCCAGCCACGGTAGTCGAGCGCTACGCTGGCCACCAGCAGCGCCCCGAACGCGCCGAGCGCCACGATCTCCTGGGCCAGCGCCGAGTGCATGACGTTGTTGGCGGCCCGGAACGCCCCCAGCGGCGAGCCGAGGTGGACGAACGAGACGAGCGCCGCCACGATCAGCAGCCCCAGCGACCAGTGCATCGCCCGGCGTGTTTCGGCAAGCGCCTCGCTGGCGGGCAGCCGCCGAGTCAGGTACTCCCGCGCCAGCAGGCCAGCCAGGAAGAGGCCGCCTGCCGCCTGTCCGAGCAGCGTGAAGAAGACGAGTGGCAACTCCTTCTCCAACATGGCTACCGCACCTCCGCCTTCATTCCCGGCGTGGCGGCCAGCATGACCGCCGACCGGTGCGGGGAATAGATCGTGTTGGGCTTCGTGAGCTTCGGATCGGGCAGGCCCTGGAACGCGACCACCGCATCCGGATGCCGCGCCTTCAGCTCCTCAATGGGGCCGTACTCGATAGCGCGCATCGGGCAGGCGTCCACGCAGGCCGGGTTCTTGCCCTCGGAGCGCAGGTCAGCGCACATATCGCACTTGAAGGTCTTGCCCTGCTTCTCGTCGTACTGCGGCGCGCCGTACGGGCAGCTCCAGGTGCAGTACTGGCAGCCGATGCACTCCTCCCTGGTGACGGAGACGATGCCGTCCTCAGCGTTCTTGTGCATGGCCCCCGTCGGGCAGTTCTCCACGCACTTCGGCTCGGTGCAGTGGTTGCAGGCGACGCTGATCCAGTACGCGAAGACGTTCGGGATGTAGGCCTCACCCTGCTTCGCGAAGCTGCCGCCGGAGACCTCCTGCACGCGGCGGAAGTTGACGCCGAGGCTGAGGTTGTTCTTGTCCTTGCAGGCGACCTGACAGGTCATGCACCCCATGCAGTATTGCTGGTTCACGTAGAACCCCAGTTGGGTTGCCATTGCCGGGCGCCTCCTTTCTGTCAGGCTACGCCTTGACGAGCTGCACGAGGTTGTCGTGCTGCGGGTTCGAGTTGCTCATGTAGCTGCCACGCTGCGTCGAGAGGACGTTGGCCGAGCCGTTGGCGTCGATCCCCTGGGCGTTGGGGGTGAACCAGGCGCCCTGTGGCAGGCCCAGCACGCCCGGCATGATGCGCGGGGTCACCTTGGCCGGCACGAGCGTCGCACCACGGTCGTTGAAGACCTTTACCTGATCGCCGTCCTCGATGCCGCGCGCCTGGGCGTCCATCGGGTTGACCCACAACACCTGGGGGGCCATCTCGATCATCCAGGGGTTGTTGTCGTGGGTGGAGTGGACGCGCCGCTTGAAGTGGAAGCTGACGAGCTGGAGCGGGAACTTCGCGATCAGCGGATCGGCCGGGCCTTCGAAGGCCGGCACGTACTTGGGGATGGCCGGCACCGTGTCAAGCTGGCCGCGCTTCCAGAGCCGCTCCGAGAAGATCTCGATCTTGCCGCTGGGCGTCGTGAACGGGGCGTTGGCAGGATCCTTGATCTGCTTCTCGAAGGCGACGACCGGCGTCTTGAACCAGAGCTTGAACGAGCCCTTCTCCTTGAAGGCCTCGAAGCCGGGCCACTCGGGATGGCCCTTGGCCGTCGCCTCGGTGACGAAGCGCAGCCAGTCATCCGCCGTCTTGCCCTCGGTGAACCTCTCGCCGACCCCCAGCTTCTGGGCGACGTCGCTCATCCAGTCGTACTCGTTGCGCGTCTCGTACATCGGCTCGAGGAGCTGGTGCAGGTAGATGATGTACTCGCCGTAGCCCCACGGCGTGACGATGTTCGGGCGCTCGAAGATGCTGGGGCCGGGCAGAACCAGGTCCGAGTACAGCGTGCTCGGCGTCTGGAAGATGTCCGAGCTGACGATGAACTCGGCCATCGACTCATCCTTGAGGATCTTCTGGGTCCGCAGGATGTCCGAGTGCTGGTTGACCAGGGTGTTGCCGGCCAGGTTGAAGATGAACTTGACGTTGGTCGGGAGCTTGTCAGCGCCCTGGATCAGGTCAGTCTTGGCCGTCATCTCCTTGCCACGGATGACCGCGTCGGTCCACATGAAGCAGGAGATCTTGACCTTGCCACCCTCGAACGGGATCGCGCCGAGCTTCGCGCCGGCCGGGGTGCCGCCCGCCCCACCGGCCCAGCCGCCGTGCACGCCGACGTTGCCCGTCAGCGCCGGCAGGACCGAGTTGGAGCGGACGCTCTGCTCGCCGTTGGCGTGGCGCTGCGGCCCGTAGCCGGCCACGAAGGCGGCCGGCTTGATCGAGCCGTACTCGCGGCCAAGCTGGCGGATCGTGCTGGCCGGGATGCCGGTGATCGGCTCGGCCCACTCGGGCGTCTTCGGCTGCCCGTCAGCCTCGCCCAGAATGTAGTTCTTGTAGGAGTTGCCGGCCGGGATGCCCTCCGGCATGTGGGCCTCGTCGAAGCCGAGGGTATAGGTCTCCAGGAACTGCTGGTCGGCCATGCCCTCGGTGATGATGACGAAGGCCATCGCGTCCATCAGGGCGCTGTCGGTGCTGGGGCGGATCGGGATCCACTCGTCGGCGATGGCGACGGCGGTGTCGGTGTAGCGTGGATCGATACTGATGATGCGTGCGCCGGCCTCCCGGGCCTTCCGCAGCCAGTACATGCTGTTCGTGCCGAAGACGGTCTCGCCAGGGTTGTGGCCCAGCAGGATGATCAGCTTGGAGTTGACCAGGTCGGACCACATGTTGCCGGTGCTGCCGACACCGTAGGTGAAGGGCGTGGCGTAGCTGGTCTGGCCTGAGGAGTAGGTTCCGTAGTAGCTGAGGAAATCGCCAGAGTAGAGGCCGAGCAGCCGACGCGCCCAGGCGTCGCCGCGATTGATGCCCGAGATGCCAGAACCGTAGTTGACGTAGATGGCGAGCGGGCCGTACTGCGCGGTGACGCGCTTGACCTGCTCGGCGATCGTCGTGGTCGCCTCGTCCCAGGAGATGCGCTCGAACTTGCCCTCGCCGCGCGCGCCGACGCGCTTCATGGGGTACTTCAGGCGGTCCGGGTGGTAGACGATCTGCCGGTAGGACCGCCCACGCAGGCAGGCGCGTAGCTGCGGCTGGTCCGGCAGGTCCGGATCGGGGTCGGACTCGATGCGGGTGATGACGCCGTCTTTGATATGGGCGAGCAGTACGCAGCGTCCGCCGCAGTTGTTGCCACAGCCGGTGGCGACCACGCGCTCAGCCGCGGGAGCGGTCGCGGCGAGCAGCGGGAGTGGCAGCGATGCGCGTCCGTCGGCGGCAGCCGGCAGGACCGAGAACGGGATGTGCCCCTCGGAGGCGAGGGCCTCCGCGGCGGTCACACCCGCAAGCGCACCAGACCACTTGAGGAATGTTCTCCGATCGAGTGTCCAATGTGGTGACATAGCGTGCGTCCCAACCTTCCGGGTCAAGAACAGCACGGGGCGGCGGGTCGTGTGGAGTCGGGTCATCCGCGTCACTCGTCGCCTCGCAAGACCCTTAGCTACACGGTACGCCCGGCCAGGGGTGGGATGGGCAGGACAAATGTCCCGGCCTGCGTTCCACATCTTCCCGAAGATGAGCGCTCTCATCTCTGTGCGGGGTTGCAGCGGGAATGTAGCCTGCCGTGCGCGGCTGTCGAGCGCCACTCGAAGGGACCGGGCGGCGGAAGGCCGTCTGACGAGCAGCCATCGGCCGTGGCGCGGCGTGCGGATGCGCACGCCGAACGGTCGGCTGGCCGCGCGATCCCGTCCCACCCGAACGGGCGGGTGGCATCCTGCTGAAGCAGTGACAGGTGTCACATCCAGGCTGCTTGCTGGACGCCTACGATGACAGAGGAGCGGTCAGGCCGGTGAGTCCGCTCGCTGCCCCAACCTCCGAGTCGGACGCACCTGGAGTCCAGCATGCCCGAGTACGTGCCCGAGATCCTCGAACAGGTCCGGCAGGCCTATTCCCAGACCGCCGGGGCGTCCAACGCGCTGGTGGCCGAGCCGCCGCGCCCGAGCGCAGACTCGCTGGACGCCTGCCTCGCGCGCGCGGCGGAAGGCCACTCCCGCCTGTGCCCCCGACAGGTGCTGGCCGTCCGGATGGGCCGGTACGCGGGCGAGCTGTTGGGGCTGGAGCTGCCGCGCCAGGACCGGCGGCTGTTCACGTTTGTCGAGACGGACGGCTGCGCGGCCGACGGGATCTCAGCGGCGACGGGCTGCCGGGCGGGACGCCGGACGCTCCGGATCGAGGACTACGGGAAAGTCGCCGCGACGTTCGTGGACGTCGAGACCGGCCGAGCCGTGCGGATCTGGCCGCACCCGGCCGCGCGGCAGCGTGCGCGTGAGTGGCACGGCGGCGCCGAGGACTCCTGGCACACGATGCTCGAAAGCTACAAAGTGATGCCGGCCGAGCTGCTGCTGCGCTCGGCCGAGGTGACCCTCTCGGTGAGCCTGGAGGCGATCATCAGCCGGCCGGGGCTGCATGTGCCGTGTGGGCAATGCGGCGAGGAGATCATGAACGAGCGGGAAGTCCACCAGGGCGGCCGGGTGCTCTGTCGCAGCTGCGCCGGCGAAGGCTACTGGGCGGCCCGGCCCCGCTAGGCCCGGCCCCGTTAGGCCCGGCCCGACCCCAGCGACTCGTACAGGTCCACCGTGCGCCGCGCGATGGCCCCCCACGAGAAGTGCTCCTCGACCCGCGTACGCCCGGCCGCGCCCATCCGCTCGCGCAGGGGCGGATCGGCGAGCAGTTTGTTGATCGCAGCGGCAAGGTCGCGGCTGAAGCGGGCCGGGTCGGCCGGCTCGAACGACGCGCCGCCCGCCTGCTCGATGGGCACCAGCAGTCCCGTCTCACCCTCGATCACCACTTCGAGAATGCCGCCCGTCGCCGTCGCCACGACGGGCGTCGCGCAGGCCATCGCCTCCAGGTTGATGATCCCGAACGGCTCGTAGACGGACGGGCAGGCGAAGACGGCGGCCTGCGAGTACAGCTCGATGACCTGATCGCGTGGCAGCATCTCCTGCACCCAGATCACGCCCGGCCGCGCCGCGCGGGCGGTGGCGACGGCCTGCCCCATCTCGGCGGCGATCTCCGGGGTGTCCGGCGCCCCGGCGCACAGGACGATCTGGGCGTCCGGATCGATCTGCGGGATCGCCCGCGCGAGGTGGACGATGCCCTTCTGGCGGGTGATCCGCCCGACGAACAGGACGAACGGGCGGGCCGGGTCGATGCCGAGCCGCTCCAGGGTGGCCGTCGTAGACTTGGGGCGGTAGAGGTCCAGGTCGATGCCGTTGTGGATGACGTGGACGCGCTCCGGCTTGACGTTGAAGTTGGCCAGCACGTCCTCGCGCGTCCCCCGCGAGACGGCCACGATGGCGTCGGCCATCTCCAGCGAGGTCCGCTCGACCCAAGCCGAGGCGTCGTAGCCTCCCCCCAGTTGCTCGCGCTTCCAGGGGCGGAGCGGCTCCAGCGAGTGGGTGGTGCAGACCAGCGGGATGCCATACGCCTGCTTGACGACGATCCCGCCGAGGCTGGCGTACCAGGTGTGGGTGTGGACGACGTCGGCATCCACAGTCGTGGCGGCCATCGCGATGTTCCGCGAGAACGCACCGAACACCGGCGTCAGGTTCTTCGGGGCGGTAAACGCGCTGTCGTCCAGGCCGTAGCCGCGCACCCGCAGGCTGCCATCCTGCTCGTCCTGGTCCCCAAACGAGCGCACCTCGACGTCGATCAGCTTCGCCAGCTCGCGGCTGAGAAACTCGACGTGGACGCCGGCCCCGCCATAGATATAGGGCGGGTACTCGTTGGTGAGCAGGAGTGACTTCATCGGTGAGACTCCTCGGCGGATCGGGCGCTGCCACAGTCGGGTAGACGGTAGCATACTGGGTCATGGGTCATGGGTCATGGGTCATGGGTCATGGGTCATGGGTCATGGGTCGTGGGTCGTGGGTCGGGGGTTTTGGTGAAAGCGTGCAACTCGCAGTTGTCATCCTGAGCGCAGCGAAGGACCTCACCCGCTGACCGTCAACGTTCGCGCTATCTGCTGCCCCTCGACGTTTGCGTCAGCGGTCAGCAAAGCGTCTGTCATCCTGAACGAGCGAGCTTG